>CADCQK010000173.1 GCA_902803575.1 Oscillospiraceae bacterium | reverse complement strand
CCACCTCATCCGTCACGGCTATTTCCCGCCGTGCCACCTTCCCCTCAAGGGGAAGGCTTTGCTCCATCCAACTCCCCGATAAACTAGTAGAATATGAAAAAGACGCGCCGCAGAGTTGGGTCCTGCAGCGTGTCTTTCTGTATTATGCTTCGGTTTCTTCGACAGGCGGTTCCGGTTCGGGCGCTGCCGCCGCGGGCTGCTCTGTTCCGGCGTTGAGATGCAGCACCAGAGCCGCCAGCGCGGTCACGAGGATGGCGGCTGCTGCGATGGTCTGGAGCCTGCCGCCGGAGCCGTAGGCCAGAGCCAGAATAGCGGAGGGGACGGCGATCAGGGTGAGGATGTTGCCCCGCTTCGGCATCAGCAGACCGCCGAACAGCGCCAGCAGTCCGCCCAGCGCCAGCGCCAGATACCGCACCAGCCGCTGGGAGATCTCCTGCATGGCGTCGGTGTGGTTCTGCATCAGCGCGGTTTTGGTGTTGGCGAGGATCTCACCATAGGTCAGATCGGCGCTGGTCTTTCCGGCCAGCATCTGGATGCCGGCGTCCAGCCGCTGCCGCTCGTCTGCATACTGGGCCAGAGATTCCAGATCTGCCTCCAAAGCCTCACTGTTTTCTGCCAGTTGATCCTTTCCTGCCTGGAGCTGGGCTGCCGCCTGATTCAGCTGGCTGTAGCCCGCGTCCAGCTGGGCCTTGGAGCTGTCCAGCTGCGCCTTGCCGGCCTCCAGCTGGGCCTTGGAATCCACCAGCTGGGCTTCGCCGGCGTCCAGCTGGGTCTTGGCGTCGATGAGCTCCGCGGCGCCGGCCTCCAGCTGGGCTTTTGCCTCCGCCAGCTGGGCCTTGCCCTCGATGAGCTTCTGCTCCGCGGCCTGGATCTCAAAGGCGCCGTTTTGCAGCTGGGTGCGTCCGGTCTCGTATTCCGTGACCAGCGACTCGATGGAGTAGCCCCCGAGCTGCCCCTCATAGGCGATCCGCTGGGCCTCCACCGTGGGCCACAGCAGCAGGGCGCGGGCGCTCTCGCCGTTGGCCACCGCCTGGTCATACTGGGCCTTTGTCTCCAGATATCTGCCGTAGAGCGGCTGCACGATGTTGTAGATGGGCTCCACCTGCTGGAGCTTCTGCTCACCGGCGGCGTACTCGGCCTTGGCGGCCTCCAGCTGGACTTCGCCCTCAGCGATCTGCTGCTCCGCAGCTGCGTACTGGAGCTTGGCAAATTCCAGCTGGGAGGTGCCGGAGTTATATTGCTCTCTGCCCTCTGCCAGCTGAGCCGCGCCAGCGTCATACTGTGCCTGACCCTGGGCCAGCTGGGCCGCGCCCGCGTCATACTGCGCCTGACCCTGGGCCAGTTCGGCGGCGCCGGCGTCATACTGCGCCTGTCCTTCCGCCAGCTTTTCTTCACCAATGGAGTCGGTTAGAGCGTGCTCGGCAAACTGATAGGCGGTCTCGGAGAGGGTCGCGGCTCTCGCGTCCACGGAGTCCGCCAGCTCCGTCAGAGCATCCACCTGATTGCACAGGGCGTCGTACTGCTCGTTCTCGATGGTTCGGTCATCCCGCACGGACATGATCCCCATGGGCGCCATGATCAGCGCAAAGACGCCCGCTGCCGCCAGCAGACTGCAAAACACTCTCTGGGCTGCGGCGCCGGAGAACCGACGCAGCTTAAGTTTCGTCTTTTCCGCGAAGCCCTCGCCCAGCAGCAGCACCTGGGGCAGGACGAACAGCACCAGGATCAGGGTGATGATGGTGCCGGTGCCCACATAGTGGCCCATACCGGCGATGACCGCCTCGGAGACCATCTGCCCGATCAGCAGACCGGCGGTGATCATGATGATGCCGGAGGTCAGCACCGTGGGCAGAGCGAAGTTCACAGTCTCGATCATGGCCTCTCTGGAGGGGAGACCCTCGCCGCGCATCTCACGGAAGCGGCTGGAGATGACGATGGCGTAGTCGATGTTTGCACCCATCTGGATTGCCGTGACGATCAGATAACACATGAAGAACACATAGTTCCCCAACAGTTTTGCGATGGTGAAGTTCAGGCAGATGCTGCCCTGGATCACCAGGATCAGCAGCAGCGGCATGCCGAGAGAGCGGAAGGTCACCAGCAGGATCAGCATGACCAGCAGCAGACTCATCAGCGTCACCACCAGGTTGTCCTGGGCGAAGGCGTCCTTGAAGTCTCTGGAGCTGGTGGCGCCGCCCACGGTGATCACCTTGGCCGCGTCGTAATACTGGCCCGCGATCACATGGATCTCATCCAGGAAGGCGAAGGTCTCCGGCCCCTCCAGCGGCAGCTTCAGCGTCAGCACGATGCGGCTGTAGTTCTTGCCCTGCAGCTGCTCCTGGGCCAGCGTGAGCTTGTTGTAGAGACTGTCGATCAGCGCCTGCTGATCCGGCTCGATCTCGATGCTGCCGTCCGCGGCCGCGTCTCTGAGAAACAGGAACAGGTCGATCAGCGGCACCCGGTAGTTTTCCAGATCCTGAGTGACTGCGGCCTCGGCCCCGTGCATACCGCCGTAATAGGCGAACAGCGCCTGGGCGGGGGTGTCCTCCAGATTCGCCAGCTGGGCAAATTCCGCAGCGTTTACGTGGTCGCCGATGTGGTAGCCGTTCATGGCGTCGATGCCGGCGAGACCGAGAACGCTCTCCACCTCTTGGCGGGCTTCGAGCTCCTCGATGAGGGCGGCTTCTTTATCATAATTGCCCGACGGCACCAGCACGGCCACGGTGTTGCTGTGGCCAAAGACCTCGCTGATGTGCCGGGAGGCTGCCTGATAGGGGTTGTCCTTGGGAGTGATGAGCAGGTCCTCGCTGTAGGCGAAGTTGGTGTGCTGGCTCATGTAAAAGGCACCGAGGAACACCAGAATGAACAGGAAGGGGATCACCTTTCTGGTGGCCCAGGCGAACTTGCCGATAAAGGGGAGCTTCGGCACAAAGCTGCGGTGGCGGGTCTTGTCCATCCATTTTCCGAAGAGCACCAGCAGCCCCGGCATCACCAGGAACACCGTCAGAAGGCTGCAGAAGATGGACTTGATCAGCACAAAGCCCATATCCGCGCCCAGCTTGAACTTCATGAAGGTCATGGCGGTGAGACCCGCCACGGTGGTCAGACTGCTGGCGGCCACCTCGGGGATGGCCTTGCCGAGGGCGCGCTCCACGGCCTCCTGCACCGGGTAGAGGGCGTGCTCCTCCTTATAGCGGTTGCAGAAGATGATGGCGTAGTCCAGACTCAGCGCCAGCTGGAGGATCAGCGACGTGGAGTTGGACATCATGGAGATGGTGCCCAGCAGGAAGTTCGTCCCCTGCTGCAGCAGCGCCGCCGCAAGGAAGGTGAGGATCAGCACCAGAACCTCCGCGTAGGTGCTGGAGGTGAGCAGCAGCACCACCACCACGACGATCACGGCGATGCCCATGATGCGGCCCATCTCGCCCATGACGATCTGGCTGGCGTTGTAGCCGATCTCGGTGAGGACGGTGGTCTCATACCCGTCGCAGAGGGCTTCCACCCGTTCCAGCGCGGCAGAGGCCTGCTCCTCCTCCGAATCGGAGAAGGTGATCGCGTAGAGTGCCGCGCCGTCCTTGAAGTGCCGGGCGGGATCATAGGTCACCATGGCCACGCCCTCGGTGCTTTCGATCTGCGCATAGACCTGCTGGGCCTGGGCCTGGTCGATGCCCTCCAGCATGATCTGGGCGGTGAAGTAGGTGGCGAATTCGTCCTCCATCACCTTCAGGCCCCGGCGGGTCTCGCTGTCCTCCGCCAGATAGGCCTTCAGGTCGTTGTTGGTCTGCACCCAGAGACTGGACATGACGCAGAAGCACAGCACCAGCACCGAGAGGATCAGAATGATCTTCCGCCCGGAGACGATGCCGTGGGCCAAGCGTTCAAAAAACGAACTCCGGCGCGCCATAGAATTCTCGTTCATAATAGACTCCCCAATTATAATGTTATGTTAACAATTAATGATACCGCAAAATTCCAGAAAATGCAACCCCCACTGCACTGCAGCGGGGGAGAGGTTGTTAAATTGAGAGTTTGTGGGGCAGTTGGATAGAGCGAAGCCTTCCCCTTGAGGGGAAGGTGGCACGGCGGGAAAGGCGACGGATGAGGTGGAAATCTTGTGTTTCTGCCGAAACTTGGCCACCTCATCAGTCTCGCTTCGCTCGACAGCTTCAGCTAACGCATGGCTGCGCACACCCTCAAGGGGAAGCCTTT
>CADCQK010000172.1 GCA_902803575.1 Oscillospiraceae bacterium | reverse complement strand
GCGCACCAAGATGAAGAATGTCATCACCGGCGCCGTGACCGAGACTTCCTTCAACCCTACCGCCAAGTTTGAGGAAGCCACCGTCGAGCGCAAGACCATGGAGTACAGCTACAACGACGGCAACCTCTACTACTTCATGGATCCCGAGACCTATGAGCTGATCCCCATTGATGAGAAAGTTCTGAACGACAATTTCAAGTTCGTCAAAGAGAACATGGAGTGCGTGATCTACTCCTACAAGGAAAAGGTCTTCAACGTCGAGCCTCCCACCTTTGTGGATCTGGAGGTCACCGAGACCGATCCCGGCTTCGCGGGCAACACCGCCACCAACGCCACCAAGCCCGCCACTCTGGAGACCGGCGCCGAGATCAAAGTCCCGCTGTTCATCAACCCCGGCGACAAGATCCGCGTGGACACCCGCGTGGGCGAGTATCTGGAGCGCTCCAAGGGCTGAGAAAACCGAAATACAAACCCGGACGCAGCGATGCGCCCGGGTTTTCTGCGAAAAATGGGGAGCGCAGCGGCGGCGCTTGCGGGTCAGGAAGCCGCCGCGGGGGCGTTTTGTACAAAATGGCCAAAATAATTGCCTGATTCGGCCAAAATTGGAAGATTCTGCGCGAAAAAGAGCCGTTTTTCGGCAATTTCCGATCTGAATGAAAAAATGTTGAAATTTTTGTTATGTAACCCGCGGCGGGCGGAAATGGCCCCGGAGCCTCCCGGATTCGAAAAAACGCGCTACTACATCCTGTGCCGAAACCCGGAGAGAGGCGGAAAAAGCAACAATTCATTGTGGTTATGGTCGAGTTCCACAGGAGAATATGTCCAAGGGATTTCAAATGATTAACATAAAAATAACAAAAATGACGGGCGCGCCGGGAGAAATTTAGTCAAAAAAATTATGCCAAAACGCTTGAAACCGCGAAAATTATATGTTATAATCCTTTCTGAAATTGTTTGGTAACTGTCTTCGCTCTGCGGAAGGCAAAAAAAATCCAATGCCAAACGAAAAAAATGGAGGTATCAAAAGCATGAAAAAAAGACTGTTGAGCATGCTGATGGTCGTCCTCATGGTTGTTGCATTGCTTCCTTCTGCAGCTTTTGCAGCGGGTGCTCAGTGCAGCACGGTTACGGACGTTGATACCGGCGAGCAGGTCGAGGCCCGCACCGTTATCACCATCACCAAGGATGCAGCTGCCAAGACCCCCGGCATCAACGCTGAGGTCGACTGGGTCACCGGCAAGGTTCTGAAGTGTGAAATCACTCCCTTTGTCGGCAAGACCAGAGACATCTGCAAGGTGCACGAGCATCCTGTCAGCGTGACCGTTCAGGAGCCCGCTTGCGAGCAGGCTGGCCTGAGAGTCACCTACTGCGCTGACTGCGGCTCCATCATCAGCAAGATCACTCCCACCGGCTACAAGGCCACCACCTTCGAGGGTAAGGCTCACAACATCGGCGCTGCTGACTTCACCGTCGTTGGCGCTCCCGGCTGCGAGACCGAGGGTTGGGGCTACGCGATCTGCCCTGACTGCGGCAAGCCCTTCATCGTTGAGAATCTGGCCAAGGCTCTGGAGCTCGGCCTGCCCAGCCAGAAGGCTGAGATCACCAAGCTCTTCAAGGCTACCGGCCACAACTACAAGGCTGTCACCGCCGCTGTTGACTACAACGAGGATGGCGCCATCAACTTCACTCCCGACGTCTATGGCGTCCGTGACCTGTTCCCGAAGATCGCTGCTTCTCACTATCGCACTGTGAACGGCGAGAAGATCATCGGCGCTGGCGGCCACGCTCTGGAGCGCTTCGCTGTTGGCATTGACAACTTCGGCATGGGCTACACCGGCGACAAGGTCTGCGCCAACTGCGGCGCTGTCAAGTTCGGTGAGACCGTTGAGAACTGGAACGACGCTCACAAGAAGACCGAAGTCTGGACCCCCGAGGTCGTTGGCTTCCTGCCTTACATTGATGAGGACGGCGTGAAGGTCGACGGTATGACCGACAAGATGCACTGCCAGAAGTACAACACCACCTTCGAGAGCGAAGTCATCCCCTATGACGAGTACTTCGCTGTTGAGTACCTGACCCCCGACACCATGGTCGTTGGCGCTTTTGATGCGACCTGCGAGACCGCTGGTTACACCGGCGACACCTGGAAGAAGGGCACTGTCAACGACAAGCCCTCTGACGATGGTGCGAATGTTGAGGGTTGGTACAAGGTCTCCACTGGTAAGGAGATCCCCGCTCTGGGCCACAACTGGGCCCCGATCCCGGATGTTGCTCCTACCTGCACCGAGCCCGGCTTCAAGAGCCAGGGCGCCAAGATGTGCCTCAACTGCGGCGAGGTTGATTTCGGCAACCTCTACGACTTTGACACTTACAAGGCCCGCGCCTATGTTGCCCCCACCGGCCACAATTGGGACTGGACCGTCCTGGTTGATCCCACCTGCGCTCAGCGCGGCATCTGCGTGCGTCAGTGCGTTGTCTGCGGTGAGAAGACTGTTGATGGCGCTTACTATCTGAAGCCCGTTGCTCACCAGCCCGAGGTCGTCGGCGCTGTTGAGGCTGGCTGCAACACCGTTGGTTACACTGGCGACAAGGTCTGCAAGTGGTGCGGCACCATGATCGAGCAGGGTACCGATGTCAAGCCTGTTGGCCACAAGGTCGAGCTGAAGGACATTCAGCCCACCTGCACTGAGCCTGGCTATCGTCAGCGCGGCGTCTGCTCCGTCTGCGGCGAAGTCATTGTTGAAGGCGTGCTGCTGCCCGCTCTGGGCCACGACTACAAGTACGGCATCTGCACTCGTTGCGGCGCTGTCGATGGCGAGTATCCCGTGCAGCCCACCACCGAGCCCACCACTGAGCCCAGTGTTGAGCCCTCTGTCGAGCCCAGCGTTGAGCCCTCTGTGGAGCCCACTGTTGAGCCCTATGTGAACCCCTTCGTTGATGTTGCTGATGACGCTTTCTATGCTCCCGCTGTTCAGTGGGCTGTCGAGAACGGCGTGACCACCGGTGTTGACAAGGATCACTTCGCTCCCACTCTGGTTTGCGATCGCGCTCAGATGGTTACCTTCCTGTGGCGTGCTGCTGGCTCCCCCGTCGTTACTGACGTGGAGAACCCCTTCACCGACGTCAAGGCTGGTCACTACTTCTACGATGCCGTTATGTGGGCCGTGTCCGAGGGTATCACCAAGGGCACCAGCGCTGACAAGTTCAGCCCCAACGCCACCGTGAGCCGCGCTCAGGTCGTTACCTTCCTGTTCCGCTATGAGAACGGCGCTGCCGCTTCCGTGGCCAACCCCTTCAGCGATGTTGCTGAGGGCACCTGGTACTACGACGCTGTCCTGTGGGCAGTTGAGAATGAGATCACCACTGGCAAGACTGCTACCACCTTCGCTCCGAATGATGATTGCACTCGTGCCGAGATCGTGACCTTCCTCTGCCGCGACTTCGCGTAAGATTCCAAGCATTTATCCTCCCCGGTCTTGCACCGGGGAGGATTTTTCTTTATAATGAAAACAGCATAAGGTGAAAGGGCGTGAGGAGCTTGCGGAGACTGGCGTGGACTATGGCTGGCCTCTCTGTCGCGATCTTCCTCGCGCATTATTTGATTCCGGCGTCTTTTCTCAGATGGGCAGCACTGGCGATGCTGGTGCTGTTTCCGCTCTGCTGGCTGCTTCCTCTGCAGCCAAGACGTCGAGCAAGACTTTTGATCGCAGGCGCAGCGGTCGGATTGCTCTGCTACGGTTTTGCTGTTCACACTTGCGTTGCACCGCTGTCTGCATTGCCTGAGGATGCGTGTACGGTCTCCGCCCGCGTCACGGAGTATCCCGTTCGGTATGATTATTCAACGGGGATCACACTCCGTCTGGAAGATCCGAAGCTTACCAGGCTTCTCGTGCAGGCGTATTCTTATGATGACAGCTGTGACAATTTGCGACCCGGTGATTTGATACGCGTCACGCTGAAGCTTCGCCCGGCCACGACTCGCTTTGGCGAGGAGACCGATACCTACCTTTCCCGCGGCATCGGTGCGTTGGGCACTGTTACAGATAAGCCAGAGCGGATCGGCCACTGGAACGGAAGCTGGATCTATTTCCCGAAGCATCTTGCGCACTGGCTGCGGCAGATGACCGCAAAGATTTTTCCTGCTGATGTATCCGCCTTTGCCGAGGCCCTGATGCTTGGGGAGAAGCGGGCGCTGTATGCGGAGAATCTGGATATCCCCCTGAAAAATGCGGGGATCATGCACATCGCCGCGGTGTCCGGTCTGCATATCGGCTTTTTGTTCACCATTCTCAGACTCCAGTTCGGGCGCCACAGGATGTGGTCGCTGCTGGCGCTTCCCTTGATGGGGATCTTTGCGGTCATGGCGGGATGCACGCCGTCGGTGCTGCGGTCGGTGCTGATGTTCTCACTCCTGCTGCTGGCGCCGGTGCTGGGACGTGAAAATGATATACCCACCACACTGCTCACCGCACTGGGCGTCCTGCTGCTGATCAATCCATTCTCTGTGGGCAGCGTCAGTCTGCAATTGTCCTTTGCCTCCATGGCGGGCCTTTGCCTGCTGATGCCCGGAATCTCAGAGTGGTTCCGGGCGCGGCTGCCGGCTCGGAAATCCCTGCCGAAACCAATTGCTAAACTGCTCTCCTATTTTGTGACCACGATCTCAGCGACCCTGAGCGCGATGGTTTTCACCTTGCCCTTGAGTGCCATCCACTTCGGCACCCTGCAGCTGGCGGCGCCGCTGACGAATCTGCTGGTCATGTGGCTCCTGCCATGGGTCTTTCTCGCGTGCTTTGCTGCGGTGCTTCTGGGCTTGATCTGGCTGCCGCTGGGAATGATCGCAGCCGGCGTCACGGCCTGGCCGATCCGGCTGGTGCTGCTCTGCGCCAAAGCCATCGCCGGGATCCCGGGGCTGCTGTATTCTGTGCAGAATCCGTTGATCGCGGCGTGGATGATTTTTCTCTACCTGCTGTTCCTGCTCACCTGGCTGGCCTCTCCGAGAGGCGGTTATCGTCCGGTGCTGCCGGTTTGCGTCGGAGTGATGACCCTATGCCTCGTGACGATGCTCACCCGTTTCGGTGCGGATGGATCCGCCCGCGCCACGGCCATCGATGTGGGGCAGGGGCAGTGCCTGCTGTTCCGCGACGGCAACGCCTCGGTGATGGTGGACTGCGGCGGCAACCACACGGTCACCAATGCCGGAGATCTGGCGGCGCAGACCCTGCTGGCGGAGGGGAGAACCAGCCTGGACGCCCTGATCCTGACCCATCCCCATCAGGATCACGTGAACGGTGCGGAACGCCTGCTGCTGCAGATCCGCGTGGATACGCTGATCCTCCCCGCGGCCGCGGATGCGGAAAGCGACCCGATTCGAAGCATCATCGGGACGGCGGAAGCACGGGGTACAGAGGTCATTCGACTGGAAACCGACACGGATCTGACCCTCGACCCGCTGCGCGTGTCCCTGTTCGTGGGTCTCGGCGCGGGCTACGAGGACGGCTGCATGATGCTGCGGCTCTCGGACGGGGACTTCGATGCCCTGATCACCGGGGACGTCACCACCGAGGTGGAACAGATGCTGGCGGCCTCCTACGATCTCACCGGCACAGAGCTTTACATCGCGGGCCACCACGGCTCCAGGCATGCCTCCGGCGACGTGCTGCTGGATGAGCTGGGCGCCACCGGGGCCATCATCTCCTGCGGCTACAACAGCTACGGCCATCCGACCCCGGAGGCCATGGCGCGCATGAGCGAACACGGGATCAAAATCTATCGGACGGACCAGCTGGGCAGCGTGACCGTCCGAATGGAGTGACGATATGGCATATCAGAAAAAAGGAAAACAGAAGGAGACCGGCGTCCGCTACAAGGACGCGGTGCTGGCCCTGAAGCAGAACGGCCCCCAGCGGCTCTATGTGCTCTACGGGGTGGAGGACTACCTCAGAGAGCAGTTTCTGGCGCAGCTGAAGGCCGCCTGTCTGCCGGAGGGGGAGAGCGAGTTCAGCTTCCACCGGTTCGACGGTGCCACACTGGAGCTGCACACTCTGGCCGATGCCATCGACGCCATGCCCTTCCTGACGGAGCGCTCCTTCATCGAAGTCCGGGGGCTGGACACCAACAAGCTGCCGGAGGCGGAGGCGGCGCGGTTCGTGGAGCTGATCTCCGACATTCCGGATTACTGCACCCTGGCCCTGGTCATGGGGACGGAGTTCTCCCCGGACGGCAGGCTGAAGGTGACCAAGGCATTGAAGAAAAGCGGCGAGCTGCTGGAGTTCTCCGCCCAGGACGGCGACAGCCTGATCAAATGGATCGCCCGCCGGTTCGACGCCTGGGAGAAGCGCATCTCCCGCACGGACGCGGAGTACCTCATCACCATCACCGGCGGCCTCATGAACCGGATGATCCCGGAGATCGACAAGATCTCCGCCTACGCGAAGGACAGCGTGGTCACGAGAGCCGACATCGACGCGGTCACCGAGAAGGTGCCGGACGCGGTGGTGTTCGAGATGACGGATCTGCTGGCCGCCGGTGACGCCGACGGTGCCATGGGGAAGCTGGCGGAGCTGCTGACGGACAAGAACAATGTGCCCATCATGCTTTTGGCAGTGGTGGGGCAGCAGCTCAGAAGGCTCTACGCCGCCAAGGTTGCCGCATCGGAGCATCTGGGGGTCAGCGATGTGATGGATCTCTGCGGTCTGCGGTTCGATTTCATCGCCCAGAAGCTGCTGCAGCAGGCCCGCAGATTCCCGCTGGAGGTGCTGGAGCAGGCCGTGGTGCGCTGTGCGGAGGCGGACTACTCCATGAAGCACGACGCGGCCGTGGACGATCTGGGCCTGCTGCAGGAGATCCTGCTGGGCGTCATGGTAGGTGCTGCCAGATGATCCGGATCAAAGAAGCCATCGTGGTGGAGGGCCGCTACGACGCCAATACCCTGCGGCAGATCGTGGACGCCCCGGTGCTGGAGACCTCGGGCTTCGGGATCTTCAATGACAAAGAGCGGCTGAACCTCCTTCGCAGGGCGGCAGAGACCCGGGGACTCATCATTCTCACGGACAGCGACGGCGCGGGCTTTGTGATCCGCCGTTACCTCTCCGGCGCCATTGACCCGAAACTGGTGAAGCACGCCTACATCCCGGACGTTCTCGGGAAAGAGAAACGCAAATCCGCCCCCTCGAAGGAGGGGAAGCTGGGGGTCGAGGGCATGGGCCCGGAGGTGATCCTCGAAGCCCTGCGCCGGGCGGGTGCTACCATAGAAGGGGAGAGCAATCACCCCGAACCTGCCGGGATCACCAAGCAGGACTTCTATCGCTGCGGCCTTTCCGGCGGAGCCGGCAGCGCTGAAAAGCGGGCAGAATTGATCCGGGAGATGGAGCTGCCGGATCACCTGAGCGCCAACGCGCTGCTGACGGCGATGAACCTTCTGATGACCCGCGAGGAGTTCCTTTCCCGGTACAACCAACAATGATTCCAATTTAGAACTGCCTGTCGGAAAATCATTCATTTAACGCACTAATGTGGATGTTCTCACAATTTTTCATGCATGTTGCATAAACAAAAAAAGACACAAACCGACTTCTTTGTGTTAAATTCATAACGCCGTCAAGTTGTATAAAATACCCTCCTTTTCGGAGGGTATTTTTTTTGAGAACGTCAAAAATGAATAAAATGTGAACAATTCCTTGCGAAATTCATGATTTAGGTGTAAAATTAACACTGTCCTTATAGTTCCTGTTGCGATCTTATAGTGGGACGCCGGTTGCGGTTTCCGACGGCTCGGGCAACGGGACGCAGTTTGCATTGGGAAAAATGGAAAAGGAGGAGTTTTCTATGGCGAAACAATCCGTGCCGGTGCCGGATCATGGCAATGATCGCGGCTCATTCGGCTCGAACATCGGCTTCCTGCTCTCCGCCATCGGCTCTGCGGTCGGCCTCGGCAACATCTGGGGCTTCCCGTACAAGATGGGCAAGAGCGGCGGCTTTACGTTCCTGCTGATCTACCTGCTGCTGGCTGTTTTTGTCGGCTTCGTTATCATGCTGGGCGAGCTTTCGCTCGGCCGTAAGACGGGCTTCGGCCCCGTGAATGCATACGCTGCTGTGTCCAAGAAGTTCAAGTGGGCCGGCTGGCTGGGCGTCATCGTTCCGTTCCTGGTCATGACGTTCTACTCCGTCCTCGGCGGCTACTGCATCTACTACATCATCGTGAACGTGATCGGCCTGTTCTCGGGCGGTGCTCCCGGCAATGAGGTCTTCGGCGCTCTGCTGACGACTCCGGGCTTCGGCATCGGCTGCACGCTGCTGTTCATGCTCATCTGCTACTTCATCAACCGCAACGGCGTTGGCGGCGGCATCGAGAAGTTCAACGAG
>CADCQK010000171.1 GCA_902803575.1 Oscillospiraceae bacterium | reverse complement strand
TCGCATCCGAGAGGTCAAGGGTTCGAATCCCTCCGTCTCCACCAAGGGGTCAAGCTAAATGTAGCTTGACCCCCTTTTTTTATTCAATATGTTGTGGTTCAACGGTTTTTTGAGCCTTTCAGCATCCAAAATTTTAGACCTCCATCGGCAATTTTTCAGTCCGTGTATGATTTTAGAATGGTTTCTGACACGATTTCTGACACGAAATCTGCTTGACTACGCGCAAGCACTTGGAAAAGAAGTCATAATCTGTTGCAGAGAAGCAGAATTTCACTCTAAAGATAAACGACCACATTTTGACATATCGCAAAAATCAATGATTGTTTGGAAAGATGAAGAAGAACTAATCACCAAATTGATGCGAAGAATCGAAGCAACTGTTTCAATAGACCAGAAGTAATTAAACCCATTAATACAACAAAGAACGGTAATTCAACACGAATTACCGTTCTTTTTTATTGTGTTGGTTTTACTTCTTCCAGGGGTTTCTGGAATCGGGGTCGGTGGGATCCCAGCCGCGCCACGGGCTGTCGGTGGGGATCTTCTGGGCGGTAGGCTTGGCGACAGGCAGAGAGTTGCTGTCGTAGATGTGCACCGCCGTGCCGGAGGGACAATTTTCATACAGCCACTTGGCGTCCGCCACCGTCACACGGATGCAGCCGTGGGAGCAGATGGTGCCCAACTGGTTGTAGGCGTTGTAGTAGAGGGTGCTGGGGTCAGTGGAGTGATAGAACACCGAGTGGAACAGAATACCCTGGTAGACCTGGGTGCAGTACTGTCCCCAGACGCCGCCCATCAGGACCTCCCAGCGCCATTTGGTGCCGGTGTGGAAGGTGCCCAGCGGGGTGGCATAGCCAGGGCTGCAGACGAAGACCTTGTGTAGGATGTTGTATTCGCCGCTCTTGTTCATGCCGTAGACCATGACCGTGCACTGGCTGCGGCAGACCTCGATCTTATAGGGATAGGTGTTGTTTCTCGCAATGGCATTGTACTCGGCGTCGGTGTAGTTTTTCACCGGGATCACAACCGCGTTGCTGACCGAATCCGTGCCGTAGAGCAGCTGCACCTTCACGCTGCGCTCAGAGGGCATATCCCGCCGCCAGAGCGTCTCTGCCACCGGGAGCGTCAGGGTGCCGCCGTTGCCGTTCAGGACCACGGAGGTGTTGGACATGCGCTTGCCGTCCACCCACCAGTGGACCGTGCACTTTCTGCCGCCGCGGGCACCGGTGGGATCCATGCCGGAATAGGTGATCGTGACGTTGGTGGTGCGGCGGTCGGGGGTCAGAGCCGCAGGCTCATTGGTCACACCGGAGACACCGGCGAGACCCGCGTCATAGTTGACGGACGACATGCCGCAGTTGAGGTTGTTCTCCGCATACAGCGCAGCCACTTCCACAGACATTGCGGTGCCGCTGCCCTGGAGCATGGCGCCGCGGGTGCAGATGTGGACGTCCGCCACTTCCCCGTTCACGGTGACCTCCGCGCCGGGATCCTTGCGGATGAAGACGGAGGCGCCGGGGGCGTTCCCCTCCAGCTTCACCGACTTGCCGGAACCTGCCAGATAAAGGGTTCCCGTAAAGCCGGTCACATCCAGCGCCTTGGTGCCGGTGTAGACCGCGAAGCCCTCCTCGGGCAGATCTGCGGGATCCTTGAAAAACACGATGCCCATGTTATAGAGCACCTGCGCAAACTCCGCTCTGGTGATGTTGGCTCTCGGGCTCAGGAGGCCCTTGCTGCCCTGGAGGAGTCCGCGCTCCACCATGCCGGCCATCGCAGGGGCGGCCCAGCTGTCCACTTGATCTGCATCCGTGAAGGACGCAAGAGAAGAAGCCTTGCCGTCCGGGATGGAGAAGGTGCGGGCGATGATCACGAAGGTCTCTTCGCGGGTGATGTTGGCGTTGGGCCGCATGTTGAATTCGGTGTCGCCCTTCAGAATGCCCATTTCCGCAGCCACGGAGAGGGCCTTGTAGTACCAGGCGCTCTTGCTCACGTCGGTGAACTGGGTGATGGTCTTCCCTTCCGTGAGGCCGAAGACGCGGGTCAGGATCGTGGCGACCTGGGCGCGGGTGGCCTTCTCGTTGGGCATCAGATTTCCCTTGTCATCACCCTGGAGCAGATTGTTCTCCACGGCGTAGTCCATGGCGTTCTGATACCAGGGGGTCGGCGCCGGCATGGGCGTGGGTTTCGGCGTAGGCGTCGGCTTCGGCGTTTCAGTGGGAGCCGGGGTCGGCGTCACATCCGGGCTGGCAGTGGGCTCAGACGTCTCAGCGGGAGCGGCGGATTCTGCGGGCTTTGCCGAGGCTTCGGGAGTGGTCTCCGGCTCCTCGGCGTCCGGGGCCGTGGTCTCTGCGGGGGCCGCAGTTTCCACTACTTCCTCCGCATCGTTGGGGCCAT
>CADCQK010000170.1 GCA_902803575.1 Oscillospiraceae bacterium | reverse complement strand
TCCACCTCATCCGTCACGGCTATTTCCCGCCGTGCCACCTTCCCCTCAAGGGGAAGGCTTCGCTCTATCCAACTGCCCTACAAACTCAAATTTCCCGCTGAAATGAAAATCTCAATTTAAACTCCACACTCCACACTTTAAACTCCAAACTCATTCATACACATCGTACATGCCGGGGTCATTGAAGGCCTCGGCGGCCTCGTCTCTCTGGCTGGTGGGCGTCTCGCCGCTGGAATGGAGCAGGTAGCTCAAAGCCTGGGTGGAGCTGTCCACCATGTCGTCGTGGGCGGCCGCGGGGAAGGCCGTCCACTGGTCGATGTACGCAGCGAGGTTTTCCATCCGCTCCGGCAGCCAGACGTGGCCGGACTCGATGGCGGCGCTGACGGCCTGGACCCTCGCCACCTTGCCGCCTCTGGGATTCACGGGGATGCAGAACAGCTCCCGCTGCAGCACCTCGATGATGGCGGGGCCGTTGGCCTTGTCCTCGATGAGCACCCGGTCGGCGGCGGGAAATCGCGCTTTCACCGCCCGGATGGCACGCAGCGTTTCACTGAACCCCATCTGCCGGTTGAGGCAGTGGCGCAGGTAGTAATGCTCCCCCACCTTGGCCCAGACCGTGATGGCCACGAAATCGCTGGTGCTGAGGCCCTTGAAGGCCGCATCCACGCTGATGAGCTGCGTACCGGAAAAATGCAGCTCCTTCGGGTCGTAAAACCGCCACCAGCTTCTTTTGATGAGGCTCCCCTCCTCCGCCCGCGGGGCGCACTGATACAAGGCCGTCCAGGCCCGCGCGCCGCCGAGGGGGTCGGAGAGGTAGCCCCGTTTGAAGTCCCGCAGCCAGCGGTTGTCCTTCCCCAGCTCCGGACAGAGGGATTCTCCCGGTTTTCGCCCCATGGGGTCGTTTTCCTCCGCCTCCACCGGGAGTCTGAGAAGCTGTGCGTTGGGCTCGGATTTCAGGATCCGGGCCGCCAGATCGTCCTCGTGCCAGGGGGTCAGGATCACGATGACCTTGGCCCCGGCGGCCAGACGGGATTTCAAACTGTTCTGCCACTCCTCCCAGAGCTTATTGCGCCAGACCTCGCTGTCGGCCTCCTCCCGGCTTTTGATGGGATCGTCGATGACGATCAGCTCCGCCGGGTTTCCGGTGATGCCGCTGCGAATGCCGCGGCTGATGAGACCGCCCCGGTGGTCCGCAAGCTCCAGCGTGTTGGCCCGGTTCACCTTGCCCACCCGGATCTGAAACAGGCGATTGCCGAAGCGCTCCACCTTCTCCCGGTTGCGCCTCAAAAACCGCTCCGCCAGCTCGTCGTTGTAGGCCGCCAGGATCACCCGGTGCTCCGGATGCTTCCCCAGCCACCAGCTTGGCAAACTCTCGGTAATGGTCATGCTCTTGCCGTGCTGGGGCGGGGTCTGGAGCACCAGGATGTCGTAGGCGCGGCCGGTTTCCGATTCCAGAAAAGCCTGCACCCGGTCCGCCAGGAAGCGGCTCATCTTCGTCCGCCGCCAGCTTTTCCCATGGGTGTAGGCCAGATAATCCCGGAAGTGCCGCCGCGCCAGTTCCCTTCTGGCCAGCTCCCGCAGAGCCCGCTTCGACCGGCTCACGGTTCCGGCTCCCGCGCGAGGGCGGCGAGCTCCGCGTCCGAAAGATCCGACAGATCCTCCGCCGCACCGTCCTCCCGCTGCGCCGGCTCCATGGCCGCGTCCCGAACATATTTCGCCGCCGCGGTGTCGCCCTTCAAAGCCTTGAGGTACTGCCCCAAAAGCAGCGCGTCCGCCCCGGTGGGGGCATCCAGACCCATGCTTTTGAGCATCTCGGCGGATTCGTCCTCCTCCGGCAGGGTCAGGCTGTGGTTCAGCAGGGCATTGGCCGCATCACGGAGCGTGGACGCCACGGGGCTCCCTCCTGGTGCAGCCGGTTCCGAAGGGGCACCCCCGCATGTGTCCCTCGTCCAGCAGGTAGTGGCAGATGTTGCCTGGTCTGCGGCCGCTCTCGCCGTGGTCGTAGATGGGGCGGTAATATTTGCAGCCCTGACACCAGGGCTCGTCCGGCCAGTCAAAAAAACAATCTCTCTGGTATGTTCTCTTCTCTCGCATGTGCATGCCTCCTTCCTGCCGGGCGTCAGACACGCTCCACCGTGTCGCCCACCCAGCGCTTCCAGCGCCGCAGCGCCGCCTCCATGCAGTCCGGGCACAGCCGCTCACCCGTGGGGAATTCGAAGTAGTCATCCCCTGGCTGAAGCCGATCCCCGCAGGTTTCGCATTTCTGCATGGTTTCTTCGATTCCGTTGTCCCGCATGTCACACTCCTTGTCAGTTTACTCGCATTCCCGCGAGGTCGATCGCATTATAATACCCGCAATTTCGCAAGTCAAGAGGATTTTTGCGTTTTTGCGAGTCTAGAACTAAATTTTGTGCAAGTTGACGGCTTGCATTCCCGCGAGAGCCATGGTATAGTGATTTCGAGGAAGGTGAACCGTCATGACCATTGGCGAACGCATCAAGCAGCGGAGAAAAGCCCTCGGCATCAGCGCTGAGGAGCTGGCCGCGCAGCTGGGCAAGAGCCCGGCGACCATTTATCGGTACGAGAAGGGCGAGATCGAGAAGCTGCCCGGGGATCTGCTGGAGCCCATGGCGGCGATGCTGCACACCAGTCCCGGCTGGCTCATGGGCTGGGAGCAGGAACAAACCGATTCCATCCCCCGTCCAATTACCGACACGGAACTGAAGTTTGCCCTCTGGGGCGACGCAGAGAACGTAGATGATGACGATCTCGCGGCGGTTCGGCAATACGCCGAATTTTTGAAGGAGAAAAAGCGAAGAAAATGACCCTGCTGGAGCTGTATAATCTGGCTGAAAAACAGAATATCGAGGTGGATTCCTTCCCGCTCGGCGCGCGAGAGGCACTGTGTGTCCAGGACGCGGCGGGCCAATGCCACATCGCCATCGACCCCCATCAGCTGGAGGGTACCGCCGACGAAAAGACCAAGCTGGGCCATGAGCTGGGCCACTGCATGACCGGCGCGTTTTATAACACCCAGAGCAGCGCCGACATGCGCCGGCAGCAGGAAAACCGCGCCGAGAAGTGGGAGATCCGGAACCTGATCTCCGAGGAGGCGCTCCGGGAAGCCGTCGCCGCAGGAAAGACCGACGTCTGGGAGCTGGCGGAGCACTTCGAGGTCACCGAAGAGCTTATGCGAAAGGCCATTTGTTTGTATCAACGAGGCAATCTTGCCATTGAGATGTATTGAGTCATGGACTGGAAACGCGACTATCTGCAGGAACAATATGCTGCCATCCGCAGGAGAGCATCCGCCGCATTCTTTTCCGATGATGAAAAACGCGGCGGCTTCTCTGCGGCAAACTGTTTTTCCTTCGCAGGCTATTGGATGGAGACCATGCGGATTGCATTTTTCATCGCTCTGTTTTTATCTCTGATCTGTGCGCTGACCATCGGTGGGCCTTCCGTTCTTTTTCTTCTCATAGCCTGGCTGGCGCTGGACTTGTGGCAGCGGCTACGCAAGGATCTGGTGGTCGTCTTTTACGGTGACAGCGGGATCTGGCTGACAGACCGATCTGGTAAGTCTCCGATTTTTATTCCGGCAGAAGACGTCCGCAGAGGGTACATGCAGAATAACCGGCTCATCATCCGAAGCAGCAGAAAACAGTATCGCATCCGCTATAACGAATTGGAAAACGGACCGCAGTTTCAACAGATGATGACATGGTTCGGCCTTTCTTTCTCGACAGAATAAAACGTATCATTGGTTTACATAATTTTTTGAGATAGAATGACAGCACAGGTAATTACGCCTGTGCTGTTTTTAATCTGATGTAAAAATTGGGAGTTTATTGAGCAGTTGGATAGAGCGGAAGCCTTCCCCTTGAGGGGAAGGTGGCACGGCGGATAATAGCCGTAACGGATGAGGTGGCAATATTGAAGTACAGCCGAAATAGTACACCTCATCAGTCTCGCTTCGCTCGACAGCTTCAGCTAACGCATGGCTGCGCACATCCTCAAGGAGAAGCCTTTAAAAGCACAATCCATCTCCCCAATAAACTGGAATTTGAAAATTGCGGCGGGCGCAAGCGACCCGCCCTACGGAAGAACGATATTATTAACATAATTTTATTATCGTTAACTTATATTCAAAAAAACACATCCACTGATCGTCCAGCGGATGTGATGATTTTTATTCGGTTCCGACCAGTTTCACGGGGGTCAGGTCGTGATGGACGGCCTCCAGGTATTTGCCGAAGGCGTCGGCGGTGCGGAGCTTCAGGCTGGAGGTGTTGATGCAGGGGTGGCAGCCGAGATACTCGTCCTTGAGCACATCCTCGTCCACCAGCAGGCGAACCCGGTTGTCATGATCGTTCATGAGGCCCATGAGACTGGAGGAGCCGGGGGTGCAGTCCAGAAGCTCCTCCATCTCCTCTCCGGTGCCGAAGCTGAGACGGGAGCTGCCGATCTGGCTGGAGAGCTCCTTGGTTTTGAAGGGCTTGTCCCCGGGCATCAAAAGCAGGTAAAAGGCGGTGTGCTGCCGGTTGGTGAGAAACAGGTTCTTGCACACCATGGCCCCCAGCACCGCGTCGATCTGGCGGCAGGCCTCCATGGTGTTGGCCTCGGCGTCCGGGTGGTCTGTGCGCCAGTACTCGATGCCCAACGCGTCCAGAAAGTCATAGACGCGGATCTCCTTTTCAAGCCGCCCATCGTTGGTCTCGGGCCGCCCGTGAAACAGTTCAAATTCCATGTGGTACTCTCCTTGTGGTATTCGTAAAATCAGTCGTGCTGTTGATACAGATCTTCTTTGCTGAGGCCGTTTTTCTTGCCGCCCCCGGGCCAGCCGAGGTTGGCAGCGGTGACGTAGGCGATCCTCGGAAATGCAAAAGGATTGGCATATATGTCTTCGCATGCCGTCCCTGCGTCGATGGCCTTGGCGAGCTTCTCGGCGCCCAGATCGATGTTCCGGCCGGGGCCGGTCTCAAAGGGGATGGAGCCGATGCGGTCGTACATCTCCCCCGCCCCGATGGCGAGGCCGCCGCTGTACACCGCCCCGGTGCGCTTACACCAGAGTCTGAGGGTGTTGAAGAGGTTCCGCAGCTGGCGGCTCTCGTACAGGCCCATGTTGGTCACGGCGTAGATCCGCTTTCCCTCCATGCCTCCGACGGCCTCCAGCGCCTCCAGCAGTCTGAGCAGCTGCGACGGCGGGCCGTCCACATAGAGCCCCGCGCCGATGACGATCTGCTCCGCGCCCAGCAGCTTCGGGATCAGCGCTTCCGGCGCGCGCAGGTGCTGCGCCAGCTCCAGGGTCTCACAGGGCGTTTTCAGCTTCGCCGCCAGCTTCTCCAGGAACATGGCGGAGTTGGCCTGCTTCCCCCGGCTGCTGCAGTTGAGCAGGACGGTGCGGGCGGCGGGTTCCGCTTTCGGCTGAGCGGGTGCTTCCCTCTCGAAATCATAATCCTCGAAAGTCACCGCCTTCACCCGGCTGCGCATGTTGCGGCAGACTGCGGCGGCGTACTCCTCGGCCTGGGCCCGCTCCGCCGGGGTGCTCGGCCCGTAGAACCGGAAGGAGACAGGCTTCTCCTCATCGTATCTGCGCTGGTGGTGCATCTCTCCGTGGGCGATCTCGAAGAAGGGCAGCACGTAGCCGATGCAGCGGTCGATGACGTTTTTCGCCGCGCCGCTGAGACAGCCGTACCGCAGGCGGCTGAGGAACACGATCTCCTCCGCCTGGTGGAGCTTCACCGGGGAGTCCTCATAGCCGTCCTTCACCACGCAGCGGCCCGGGGTCTTGACCCAGCAGCCGAAGCAGCCCACGCAGGGGCGGATGTCCCCCCGGGCGGCGATGATCTCCCAGCCCTCGTATTCCGGCGCGAAGTTCGAGAATGCCTCCGCAGGCAGATCGTGGATCAAAAGCTTCATGGCGCGCTCCTTTCCCGGCTTAAATCCGTCGTGCATCCAGTTTAACACATTCCGCCTCCGCTCACAAGTGGATGTTTGATTTACGATAATTTAATTATGTTAATATTCATAATAAGGAGAGGAAGGGGCAAATTGGAGTTTGTCTGCCAGACTCGAAGAGTGTCATTGCGAACCAGGGACCGATGTCACTGGTGTGGCAATCCGCATCCCCCGGCGGCGGAGTAAGATTTTGCTGAACGTTGAGACAAAACGGATTCGCCTTACATCTTGCAAATTTTTGTCTGTACCGCAAGAGAACGGATTGCCACACCAGTCTGCGGACTGGTTCGCAATGACAAGTTTTTTACTCTCTTCGATAAACTAACATTTGAATGATCCCTTATTTCTGACATAAAAATACCCGGCCGGGATGGTCGGGCATTTCAATTAAATCGAATATTACCGGTGTACGGTCACGGTGCCGTCCTCGGAGACGGTGATCTTGTCGCCGGTCTGGACGTATTCCAGGAATTCATCCCCCAATTGATCGACCACCGGCATTTTTACGTCCGTCCACACGGCGCCCAGTACCGCGCCGCTGGCGGCCAGCGGATCGATGTGCATGGAAAACAGCATACAGGCCGGCTGCATATTTTTGCTGAAAGCGCCGTAGAGCACCATGCCGCCGGTGGTGGAGCCGATGGTCTGCGGCAGGCAGAGGGCCTTGCCCAGCATGGGTTTTTTATAGAGATCCGGGTTGTTCTGGTCGCCGCACTTGACCTCTTTGTCCCCGAACTGCAGGGCGGACTGGTAACTGGCCAGGGTGTTGAAGCCCACATGGCTCACCAGGGCCTCGGCCTCGCAGGCTCCGGCGACGACGACGCGTCCTTTGAATTGTCTCATGTTCAGAGCCTCCCTCCGGTGATGATGGTGAGAATTTCCGGCTCGGTGTAGTACCGGGCGCTGGTGTAGGTCCGCAGCTTGTTGGAAGAGGTGATGACCGCCTTCTTTTTGCACAGCGGGTTATTCATATACATCAGCGGGCAGATGTAGCTGAGCACCACGCCGTATTTCTTCAGGTAAACGCTGTCCATAGTCTTCTGGAATTCCTTGATCACCGGGATCGGCGCCGTGAACACCGTGGGCACTGCCACCTTGTCCCGGCCGTTTTTCTTCAGGCCCTCTCCCACGGCGTCCGTCCAGTCCTTCAGCTGCTGGAGGGTCATGTGGGGGCAGCCCACGAAGCAGAGCTGGGGCTTGGCGTTGGGATTTTTCCAGATCACCGGGTAGTTCTGCTTCACCCGCTCCAGCTCGGCGTCGTCGATGACGTAGATCTGCGGGTTGCGGACGATGAGCTTCTCTCCCTGCTCCTTGGCCTCCGGGGTCAGACCCTCGATGTGGTAGAGTCCCACCGCGCCGTTGGAGGCGGTGGCGGCGCCGAAGTCCTTCAGATAGGCCTTGTTCTCATCGTCCAGCTCGGTACCCAGCCACTGCTCCATGCCCTTGACGTAGGGCACCTCCTCCATGACCTTCATGCCGATGGCGGAGCCCAGCAGCTGTGCCTCGGGGCGGTTCTTGCACCGGACTTCCACCACCCAGGTGGCCTTTCTGCCCTCGTCCAAGAGAAGGCCGAACTCCGGCACATAGCCGAGGATGGAGCCCATCATCTCCAGAATGCCGGAGTTCCGGTTGCATCTGGCGCCAAGCACGGAGTTGGCGTAGACCACGGCAGAGCTCTCCGCCCAGGAGAGGACGTCGCCCTTTTCCGGGATGTTGCCCACCTGGTCCAGATAGCAGGCGCAGGAATAGTCATCATCGCTGGTGATGCCCAGCTTCCGGAGCTGCGCCTCGAAGCGGTCCTGGTCGGTGTACATGAATTTTTTGAACACCAGATCCTCCAGCAGATTGGAGGGCACGTTCTTGTCCAGCGGCTTCGGGTCGGCGGTGAACTTCTGCCCCTCGGGGATGCCGGCCTCCAGGATCTGATCATAAAGGTCCATCACCGCGCCCAGTGCCTTCAGGCCGTAGCTGATGACCGTGTGGCCGTATTTGCTGGTCACCGGCACCATGCGCTTGGCGTCGAAAGCCTCGCCGTAGAGCACCAGCGTCTTCAGGATCCGCTGCAGCAGCTCGCCCTCCTCGCCCCGCTCGATGGCCTGCAATCGTTCGTTCAGTTCCATCTGGTTCCCTCCTTGCAGTTTTGTTGGCTCTATTATCCCGCAACCTGCAGGGAAAGTCAAGGACATAAGAATGGAAAAACGTCGAATCTTAGACAGATTTCAAATTTTGATGCGGTTATTTCAATGTCCGGCAGCTTCCAGTTTTTTCAAATGGCGATTGACTTCTGGTTTCCCATCTGCTATGCTTTTTTCAAGAGCATTTCTGAAAGCGAGGGCGCACACATGGCAAAGGACATCATTCAGGAGCAGAATTCCAACCTGCAGAATCACATCGAATCCGGCGTGGAGAAGATCGTCTCCGACGCCCTGAAGGCCACCCTCAAGGACCCCAAGCAGAGCGCCTTTTTCCTTCGCTTCGCCGCGGCTACCAAGAAGGCATCCAAACGCAGACAGGAGCTGGAGGAGCAGGGGGAGCACATGCCCGCCTTCCTGATCGCCAGCATCACCAGCTACTGCAACCTCCACTGTGCCGGCTGCTATGCCAGAAGCATCCACTCCGCCTCCGACGAGGAGCCGGTGGATCAGCTCAGCGGCGAGGAGTGGCAGCGGGTGTTTCAGGAGGCCGACCAGCTGGGCGTGAGCTTCATCATGCTGGCCGGCGGCGAGCCCATGCTGCGAAAAGACGTCATGGAGGCCGCGGGCAACACGCCGAACATCCTCTTCCCCATCTTCACCAACGGCACCTACTTCAACCAGCGCTTCATCGACCTCTTCGACCGCTGCCGGAATCTGGTTCCGGTACTGAGCATCGAGGGTGGCGAGGCTGCCACCGACAACCGCCGCGGCAAGGGCATGTATGAAAAACTGCTGAAGCTCATGGACGGGTTCAAAGAAAGAGGCCAGCTCTACGGCGCCTCCATCACCGTCACCAGAGAGAATTACCAGGAGGTCACCTCGAAGGAATTCCTGGAGGTGCTGGTCTCCCGGGGCTGCCGGCTGGTGATCTATGTGGAGTTCGTGCCCATGAACGACGGCGAGGCCCATCTTGCCCCCAGAGAGGAAGAGCGCGCCTTTATCGCCCAGCGGATCGAAGAAGTCCGCAGCGGCAGAGAGGACGTGATCCTGCTGTCCTTCCCCGGCGACGAGCTGGAGATGGGCGGCTGCATGGCCGGCGGCAGAGAGTTTTTCCACATCAATTCCCACGGCGGCGCGGAACCCTGCCCCTTCTCCCCCTACTCCGACGTGAACGTGCGGGACACCTCCTTAAGAGAGGCCCTCAGTTCCCCGCTGTTCCGGGCGCTGCGCACCGAGGGGCTTTTGGAGGGAGAGCACGACGGCGGCTGCGTCCTCTATGCCAAGCGGGATCAGGTCATGGCGATTTTGAATCAAAACAAATGAGGAAATGAAGATGAAAACAAGATGGGATGATCTGACCGAAGAATTCCTGGAGCGGGAATACTTCGTTCTGGATCTGCTGCCGGAGCAGGTGCCGGCGGACAGCCGCGGCCAGTTTTTCAAAATCGAGGAATACTGGCGCATGACCGGAGAGCGGGAGAAACAGATCGAGCGGTTTTTTCGCATTCTCCTGAAGCTGAACTGCTATTACGACTTCGACGTGCTCTGGCAGGAGAAGCCCGTGCGGAACCCGAAGCCCGCGGAGCTGCTGCGGTATCTGATGAACCTTCTGGCCCCAAGACAGGAGCCGCTGCGGATCTTCCTCGATGACGATGCGGCCATGGTGCATCTGATCGGAGACGACCTGTATCTCACGGTCTACGGCCCCGACCAGCGGCTGCAGCGGATCCTGACGGAGCTCGCCCGATCCGAAGGACTGTACTTCTGGCAGCCGCCCCAATAAGCAAAAACGCGTTGCAGAGCTCTGCAACGCGTTCTTTTTCAGGAGTCACAATGTTCACATTTGCTGCATTTGGGCTGATTTTTGTGTTCGCAGCAGCTCTGACCGCAGCCGTGGCAGCTGCTGCCGCTCTTGCGGTTTGCCAGCCAGAAGGCGAACACCAGCAGCGCCGCCACTGCGATGAGCAGGATCCAGTCGATGAGTTTCATCCTGTCGCCCCCTTAAAACAGCATCAGGATGAGGCGCATCAGCAGCGCGGCGATCCACGCCACCACGCACTGCCAGACCACCACGCTGGCAGCCCAGCCGCGGCCCAGCTCTCTGCGGATCGACGCGATGGCCGCCACGCAGGGGGTGTAGAGCAGGCTGAACACCAGCAGCACCGCCGCGCTCACCGGGGTCAGGATGGCCTTCACGCCGCCTGCCTTGAAGAGCACCTCCATGACGGAGACCACGCTCTCCTTGGCCATGAAGCCCGAGATCAGCGACGTGACGATCCGCCAGTCACCCAGACCCAGCGGCTTCAAAAGCGGCACAAAGACACCGGCGATGGCCGCCATGATGCTCTGGGAGGAGTCCTCCGTCAGGGCGAAGTGGAGATCGAAGCTCTGGAGGAACCATATCACCACCGTGGCGATCAAAATGACGCTGAAGGCCCGCTGCAGAAAGTCCTTGGCCTTGTCCCACATCAGCTGCAGCGTGTTGCGCAGACTGGGGAGCCGGTAGGTGGGCAGCTCCATGACGAAGGGCACCGCCTCACCCTTGAACAGAGTCTTTTTATACAGCAGCGCGATCAGGATCGCCATGAGGATGCCCAGTACATAGAGGCCGATCATGATCAGGCCGCCTTTTCCCGGGAAGAACATGCTGACGAAAAAGCCGTAGATGGGCAGCTTCGCCGTGCAGCTCATGAAGGGGGTCAGGAGGATGGTCATCTTCCGGTCCCGCTCACTGGGGAGGGTTCTCGTAGACATCACCGCCGGCACCGAGCAGCCGAAGCCGATCAGCAGCGGCACGATGCTGCGGCCGGAAAGACCCAGCTTCCGGAAGAGCTTATCCATGAAGAAGGCAACTCTCGCGATATAGCCGCTGTCCTCCAAAAGGGACAGGAAGAAGAACATGGTCACCACGATGGGCAGGAAGCTCAAAACGCTCCCCACGCCCTCGAAGATGCCGCCGATGATGAGACCGTGGAGCACCTCGTTGACCCCGGCGGCGGTCATGGCGGCGTCCACCAGCTCGGTGAGGGCGCCGATGCCCATTTCCATCAGCTCCTGGAGCCAGGCGCCGATGACGTTGAAGGTGAGATAGAACACCAGCCCCATGATGCCGATGAACACCGGCAGGGCCGTGTATTTTCCGGTTAAGATCTGATCCAGCTTCTGGCTGCGGACATGCTCCCGGCTCTCGTGGGGCTTCTGCACGCAGGCGGTGCAGACCCGGTCGATGAAGGTAAAGCGCATATCCGCAATGGCGGCGGCCCGATCCAGCCCCCGCTCCGCCTCCATCTGGAGGGTGATGTGCTCCAGAGTCTCCAGCTCGTTTTGATCCAGCTTTAAGCGCGCAATGATCTGCTGATCTCCCTCGATGGCCTTGCTGGCGGAGAACCGCAGCGGCAGGCCCGCCTCTCTGGCATGGTCGGCGATCAGGCTCTGCACCGCGTGGAGACAGCGATGCACCGCGCCGCCGTGGTCCTCTTCCCCGCAGAAGTCCTGATCCACCGGGCACTCCTGGAAGTGCGCCACGTGGAGCGCGTGGGTCACCAGCTCGTCCACGCCCTGGTTCTTCGAGGCGGAGATCGGCACCACCGGCACGCCCAGCATCTCTTCCATCCGGTTCACATCGATGAAGCCGCCGTTGCCCACTACCTCGTCCATCATGTTCAGCGCCACCACCATAGGGCGGTCCATCTCCAAAAGCTGCATGGTCAGAGACAGGTTCCGCTCGATGTTCGTGGCGTCCACGATGTCGATGATGCCGTGGGGCTTTTCATTCAGTACAAAGTCCCGGCTCACCAGCTCCTCGCCGGAATAGGGACTCATGGAATAGATGCCCGGCAGGTCGGTGATGCGGGTGTTTTTCTCTCCCCGGATGGTGCCGTCCTTCCGATCCACGGTAACGCCGGGGAAGTTGCCCACGTGCTGGTTGGAGCCCGTGAGCTGGTTGAACAGGGTGGTCTTGCCGCAGTTCTGGTTGCCCACCAGGGCGAAGGTCAGCATGGTACCCTCCGGCAGCGGCGTGCCCTCCCCCTTCAGGTGGTGGATGCCCGGCTCGCCGATGGCAGGGTGCGCCGTGGGCCGCTTGGGCCGCTCCGACGAGGCGTCCTCGCTGGGATACTCCAGCTTCGTGACGCCGATCTGCTCCGCCTCCGCCAGCCGCAGGGTCAGCTCATACCCGTGGATCCGAAGCTCGATGGGGTCGCCCAGCGGCGCATACCGCACCACCGTGACCTCCGCACCCGGGATCACGCCCATATCCAGAAAATGCTGCCGCAGCGCACCGGCGCCGCCGACGGTATCGATCCGGGCGCTCTCGCCGATTTTCAAGTCTCTCAATGTCATGGATCTTGCTCCTGTTAGTTATGTCTAAATGGATCATTTCCAGGTGCAGTATGGCACAGGTAACTCCAATTGTCAACAGGAATCTCCAAGATTTTTCCACAAAAAACCGCGAAACGCCGGGAAATCCCGATGCTTCGCGGTTGATTTTGAAATTGTCTGAAAGGATCAGGCCACGGTGGGGTTTGCGCCGGGAAGGGCGTCCACCGCCAGCTTCACCGGCACCTTCGACAGCTCATAGAGGAACACGCCGGCGGCGCTGCCGAGGATCGGCGCCAGGGTGGGATTTTTGATCCGCTTTCTTGCCAGCTCTGCGCAGACCACGCCGGTCAGCGCGCTGAGACAGACGTCCGCCACGGCCTCGGCGCACTCGGTGCCGGTACGGTCGCCGCTGTGCAGCTTTTTGACCTCGTCCACGATCCGGAAGGCACAGGAAATCGCCGCAGCCGCAACGGTTTTGGAGAGCTGCGCCATGTTCACCGCGGCGTAGACCGCCGTGCCGCGCATGGCCTCCATCCCCGCGTCTCTGGCAGCCTCCAGAAAAATGGCCGTCCGTGCCTCTCTTGTATCCATGCAGATCCCTCCTGTGTTTTTTCTCAGTATACCACAAACCGCTGGATCAGGAAAGGCCAAATTGACCGGAACCGGGACGTGCGCTCCGCAGATGAAAAAAATCGGGCTGCCTCAAACGAGGCAGCCCTTTCGGCCTTTGACCGGGATTACTTGAGGATGCGCTTGGCGCCGACGTAGTGCTGGAGATAGTAGGTCGAGCTCAGATCGCTGATGATAACGCCGACGGTGCTGGAGGAGGCGTGGATGAACTGGTTGTTGCCGATGTAGATGCCCACATGGCCCACGCTCTCGCTGGAGTTGGAGAAGAACACCAGATCCGCAGGCTGCAGATTGCCCTTTTCCACATAGGTGCCGTTGTTGTAGTAGATGGCGCTGGCCACACGGTTCATGGAGTAGCCGCACTGCTTGTACACATAGTTCACGAATCCGGAGCAGTCGAAGCCGGAGGGGCTTGCGCCGCCGTAGACGTAGGGATAACCCAGATACTGCTTGGCCGTGGCCACGATGAGCTGGGCGGTGTTGCTGGCAGTGCCGGAGCTGCTGTTGGAGCCGGTGGTGACGGCCTCGGCGCTGGGCTTGGTGGTGGTCACATAGGCGCTGTTCACGAAGCCCTTGGTGCCGTTGATGGTCACGCTGGTCCAGCCGTTGCTCTCTCCGGTGATGGTCAGGGGCGTGCCGTTGTTGTAGGTGCCGAGGATGGAATACCCGGTGCCCGCGCCGGAGCGCATACGCACGGAGCTGCCCTTGATGTAACCGTCGGTTCCGCTGGCGGAGCTGGCGGAACTGGAGCTGGGCTTGGTGGTGGTCATGTAGTCCTTGCACACATAGCCGTTGGTGCCGTTGTAGCTGACGGCGTACCAGTTGCCGTTCTCGCCGGTGATGGTCATTTCGGTGCCGGTGTTGTAGACGCCGAGAATGGAGCTCGACGTGCCTGCGCCGGAGCGCATACGCACGGAGGTGCCGTTGATGTAGCCGGTCCTGGAGCCGGTCGACCCACCGCTGCTCTGAGAGCTGCTGCCGGTGGTGACGAAGTCAGAGCGGATGTAGCCGTTGACGCCGCCGATGGTGACCTTGGTCCAGCCGTTTTCCGTGCCCGTAATCGTGAGCGCGGTGCCGTTGTCATAGGTGCCCAGGATGGAGTAACCCGTGCCGGCGCCGGAGCGCATGCGCACGTAGTTGCCCTTCACCGAGCCGGATGTGCTGCTGCCGGTATTGGAGCTGGAGCCGGAATTGTTGGAGCCGGAGGAGGAAGATCCGCCGGAGAGCTTCAGATAATCTGCGCTCACATAGCCCTTGGTCCCGTTGTACTCCACCTGATACCAGTTGCCGCTGACGCCTACGACCTTCACCGTGGCGCCGGATTCGAAGGAACCAATGATCCCGGAATCCGTGCCGGCGCCGCTGCGGAAGTTGACGCTGGCCGCAGTGATCGTGCCGGTGCCGAAGCTGCCGGAGGCCGTGGAGCTGACAGTCAGGTAATCGCCGGAGATATAGCCCTCGGTGCCGTTATAGAGCACCTTGTACCAGCCGCCTGCCGCCTGTTCCTCCACCACGACCTTTGCGCCGGCGGGGAGGGTGGCGATGATGCTGCTGGAGGTACCTGCTCCGGTGCGGAAATTCACATCCGTCGTCGTTGTTCCGCCGCCGATGCTGACCGCGCCCACACCGGTCGCCAGCATGACGGCACAGAGAACTGCAGTGAGTCCCGATTTGAACCAGTTTTTCTTCATGTACATTCCTTCCTTTCGCCGCTTCGCTCCCCATTGGAAACGCGAAAAAACCTCCGCAGCGGCGTCGGAGGCCATTGGGGCTTGCCCAAGCCTTTCCGCGGGGCGACCCTGCGAAGGATCACAGGGTCAGTGGGTTTATGGGAATCGCTTCCCGCTTACTTTTGACTCAGTGCGCGGTCCAGCCACGCAACCGCCACGTCCATGGCGGGATACAGGCCGTCCTTTTCGGTCTTCTTCACCACGCGGTCCCGGCTCTTGAGATCCGGATCCGTCAGCTGAAGCTGCACCGCCACACGGTCGGCCACGTCCAGATCCTTCACCTTTTTGGTGCTGAGGATCTGCAGCATGACGATATACTTGTCAGCCATGCTGCCGAAATAAATCAGGTTATCCATCCGCCGCAGCGGGTGACCTTTATAAATGAGCTCTTTCGATTTCGCCAAATTTAAACACCTCTGGTTTCCAACTGTTATCAAATTGTAACATATTAAGAATATTCTGTCAACCTTTCGGGAGAGATTCCCATAGGGCAACATCCACAAAAATTTTAAATTTTCTGCAAACAGGAAGGCAAAACCGGCAGAAGAAGCGATTGCTTCCTCTGCCGGTATGCAGTTTTTACCAAACCGCCGCAAGGAAAGCCGCCTCGACATCGGGTTCGTCGATGGGCTCATCCACCGGTTCATCCTCCGGCGGCGGGGGCGGCGTCGGAACCGGCGTCGGGGTCACTTTCGGGGTGGCGGTGGGCTTGGGCGTCTTCTTGGGTTTATCGGTGGCCTTCGGCGAGGCGCTGGGATCCACCGTCGGGGTCGGGGTGGAGATGTTCAGGTTGCCGAAGATGCCGGTGGGCTTGCCGATCTCGGGGGTCGGGAAGGACTTGTAGGCCAGATCGGAGTGGATCTCGCCCATGACCAGCCGGAAGATCTGGGAGGCGGGGTTGCCGCTGTAGCTCATCTTCTCCGGGGTGTCATAACCGGTCCAGACGGCGGCCACATAGTAAGGCGTGAAGCCCACGAACCAGCGGTCGCAGTCGTTGGTGGTGGTACCGGTCTTGCCGCCGACGGGCATGTTGCTCAGCCGCGCCTCGGTGCCGGTACCGGCGTTGACGGCGTTGAAGAGCAT
>CADCQK010000169.1 GCA_902803575.1 Oscillospiraceae bacterium | reverse complement strand
TCCACCTCATCCGTCACGGCTATTTCCCGCCGTGCCACCTTCCCCTCAAGGGGAAGGCTTTGCTCCATCCGTCTCCCCGATAAACTAAGATTTAAACACCCGGGTTACGAGGCGCTAAGGCAAAAAACTCCCCCGGCTTCGGTGTTTGAAGTCGGGGGATGATTGGTTCTGTTACCAGCCGATGAGGGCCTTCCACTTTTTCTTTTTGGTGAGGAATTTTTCCCTCCACCATTTTCCGTAGACCAGCAGCTCCGCCACCAGGCACACCGGCAGGGCCGCCAGAATGTCCACGCAGGAGTGCTGCTTGACGAAGGCGGTGGAGATGCTGATGGTGATGACCGCCAGCACCATAAAGTGCTTCCACCAAACAGGGATGTCCTTCTGCTTCCAAAAGACGGAGCCGATGCCCACGGAATAGGCCACGTGCAGCGACGGGCAGACCCCGGTGGGCGTGTCGAAAGCGTAGATGAAGGCCATCAGGTGGGTGAGGAAATTGTCGTTCACGAAGGTCTCCGGCCGCAGATCCTGCCGGCTGGGATAGATGACGTAGACCGCCATGGCGATGACCTGGGTGATGATGATGAAGGTCTGGAGCTGCTTGAACCCCTCCACGTTATACAGCAGGAAGTACAGCAGCGACCCGAACACCAGGAAGTACCAGCCGCAGTAGGCCAGCAGGAAGTACTCGGAAAACGGGATCATGTCATCCAGAGCACAGTGGATCACATGGCAGTTTTCATAAGGGATCAGGTTCTCTGTGATGAAATACATCACGAAATAGAAGATCCAGCCGCCCAGCAGCTTCAGGTGGGAAAACTGCGGCTCGTTCAGCTTGGAGAACCGGAATTCCCGGTAGTCCACCACGGGCTGCTTCATACGGTGTGCACCTCCTCCTGACGGTTTTTGGGGTAGTTCTTTTTGGGGATATTCCGATAGGGGATCACGGTGTGCTCCGGCAGGGCCTCGGCCATGCGGGTGATCTCCTCCTGCAGATATCTGCAGATCCGTGCCCGCTCCTCGGCGATGGGGGCTTCGGGGTCAAAGCGCACCGGCTTTCCGTAGACCACCAGGTGCAGCTTCGGCGCCAGATACATGGGCACGAAGTCCAGCGCTCTGTGGCTCCGGCGGTAGTACATCCTGGCCGTGTCCACGAATTTGTCCTGGAACTGGCAGAGGATGTGGTTGTAGGGTTCGTCTTTCTCCGGAAAGATCACGATGCTGCGCCCCTCGTCCAGCCGGTTCATGGTCTGGCGGAAGGTGGACACCAGCCGGGTGTCGTGGTAGACCGGGATCGTGCGCGCGTTGTTGAAGATGTTCACCGCCAGCGGCGTGATGACATAGGCCAGCAGCTTATAAAACCAATGGGTCCACCCGGGCTTCTGCGACCAGAAGTCCTGATAGGCGTAGGCCGGGCACTCGTTCCAGTGCATCATCTGCCCGGCGCACCAGATATACGGCTCGCCCGGGAGATACAGCTCCGCCACGATAGGGCCGTTCATCTGGGTGTGGTTGCCCACGAGGATCGAAGCCTCCGGGGGGATGTGTTCCGTCCCCTGCTGCTCCGGTCTCCGATAACACAACGCAACCAGCCATCGGATGAACCGGTAAATGACCGCACTGATTTTTTTCAGCACGCTGATCCTTCCTTTCCCCTCTCGCTTGGAGGCAGAAGAATATTATATCAAAAATTTATTTTTTATCAAGCAGATTCTGTAACATTTTTTTGAACACGTCCGTTTTTAAAATATCCGCCTTTGCGCTGGACAAGCGAGGGCCGGGTGTACTATAATAGAGTGTCAATGTATAAGAAAGATGGTGGAAGTAACATTGAATTCCTTGACATATGCGTTTCCGATCCTGGCAGCGCTGTTCGTGCTGGCGTTTTTCATCTTCGGCATGCGCGGACCGGTGCTGGACGCAGACAGCAGAAAAAGCCGGATCGGCAAGGAGGACGTTCCCTCTGCGGTTGCGCCGCGGCTCAGCTCGAAGCCCTGGGCCATTCTGGCGTTGACGGTGGTCTACGCGGCGGTGGCCTTCTGGAATCTGGGCGACAAGGCCGCGCCGGAGAACTGGTACGCCTTCCAGCCCGGGGAGAGCGTCACCTTCACCTTCGACGCGGAGGAGCCGCTGGACCGGATCTTTTTCTTCTCCGGCCTGAACACCGGTGAATACACCGTCACCGTCTCTGACAACGACGTGGTCACCGGCACCGGCACCATGAGCCAGGGCTACAACGACATCTTCAAATGGCGGGACGCGGAGCTGACCTACGAGGGCTCCATGTGGGCCAAGACTGTGACCCTCACCGCCGACAGCAACACGGAGCTGGCAGAGGTGGCCTTCTACCGCACCGACGGCACCCGGATCGACGCAAGCTCCATCACCGTCTCTGGGAAGGCGCAGCCTCTGCTGGACGAGCAGGCGCTGGTGCCGGAGGAGATGACCTACGACAACAGCACCTACTTCGACGAGATCTACCACGCCCGCACCGCGCTGGAGCATCTGCGCGGCATGTGGCCCTATGAGATCTCCCACCCGCCGCTGGGCAAGCTGATCCTCTCCATCGGCATTTCGATCTTCGGATTGAATCCCTTCGGCTGGCGGTTCATGGGCACCCTCTTCGGAGTCCTGATGCTGCCGATCCTCTGGGTGTTCCTCAGAAAGCTCTTCAAGGATGACCGCATCGCCATCTGCGGCACCACGATCTTCGCTTTTGACTTCATGCATTTCGCCCAGACCCGCATCGCCACCATTGACACCTACGGCGTGTTCTTCATCCTTTTGATGTACCTGTTCTTCTGGATGTGGATGGAGGGCGGAAAAAACCGGGATCTGGCGCTCTCCGGTCTGTTCTTCGGCCTCGGCGCCGCCAGCAAGTGGATCTGCCTCTACGCGGGGGCGGGGCTCGGCGTCCTCTGGCTGCTGCAGTGGATCAGCGCCGGCATGGACGCAAAAAAGCACCACGCCATGAACGTCTTCTGGAGATCCTTCTGGAAGTGCGTGGGCTTCAGCATCATCTGGTTCGTGCTGGTCCCGGTGGTGATCTACTATCTCAGCTACACCCCCTACGGCATCGCCGAGGGACTCAAGGCGCCTGGGATGTACTTCTCCTCGGAGTACGCCAAGATCGTCTGGGACAACCAGACCTTCATGTTTACCTATCACGCGGGTCTGGTTGCCGAGCATCCCTACTCCTCCCAGTGGTGGCAGTGGCTGTTCGACATCCGCCCCATCCTCTACTATCTCAACTACGGCGACAACACCGTCACCAGCATCGCGGCCTTCTCCAGTCCCATTCTGGCCTGGGCCGGTCTGCTGAGCGTGCTGTATCTCGGCTGGAGATGGATCCGGAACCGGGACCGCAGAGCCATGTTCATCGTGGTGGGCTATCTGGCCCAGCTGCTGCCCTGGGTGTTCATCACCAGACTGACCTTCGCTTACCACTACTTCCCCTCCATCCTGTTCCTGGTGCTGGCGCTGTGCGCGGTCTTTGACGAGATGCGCCGCCGGAACCACCTGGTCTGGATGTACGCCTTCACCGGTCTCTCGGTGCTGCTGTTCGCGGTGTATTATCCCGCGCTCTCCGGCATCGAGACCAGCCGAAATTACAGCTGGAAGATTCTCAAATGGTTCCCCAGCTGGCCACTCTAATTCTATGAAATGAGGTTACAACTATGATCGCAATCGGTTCGGACCACGGCGGCTTCGCCCTGAAGCAGGAAATCATGAAGCATCTGGAGGAAAAGGGGCTGGAGTACAAGGACTTCGGCACCTACAATGAAGAGAGCTGCGACTACCCCGTCTACGGCGCCGCCGTGGCGAGAGCGGTGGTCGGCGGTGAGTGCGACCGGGGCATCGTGATCTGCGGCACCGGCATCGGCATCTCCATCGCTGCCAACAAGATCGAGGGCATCCGCGCCGCCAACTGCACGGACTGCTACATGGCCGAGATGACCCGCCGCCACAATGACGCCAACATCCTGGCCTTGGGCGCCAGAGTGGTGGGCAGCGGTCTCGCTTTGAAGATCGTGGACACGTTCCTGGAGACCGGCTTCGAGGGCGGCCGCCACGCCAGGCGCGTTGCTATGATCGCCGAGCTGGACGCCCGAAAGGACTGAAACTATGGCTGCACGCCCTGACGTTTACCACGGTCGAAAACGTGGGAAACGCGGCTTTTGGCGGCTGATGCTGGGGATCCTCCTGGTGCTGATCCTGGTGGCAGCGCTGCTGTTCATCGCCTGCCAGAAGTATATCGTCTATGAAAACAACGGTCTGCGGGTGGTGTTCCCCGTGATGCAGGAGGCCTCCGCCAAAGAGGCGGACGCTCCCACGCCCACCATCTATCCCGCGGAGCTGAAATACGACGAGCCGGACTACAGCTCCCTGCTGACCAACGCAGGGCAGGGTCTGGAGATCGTTCATGGCCGCTATCTCACCGCATCCAACATCACCGAGGACCAGCTGAACACCGTATCCAACACCCTCAGCTCCACCGGCGTGGATACGCTGGTGCTGCAGATGAAGCCCCCCTCCGGGTTCCTCAGCTGGAAGTCCGGGGTGGTCATGGCCGACGCCTTCGAGGTCAACGGCTCCGAGGATCTCAGCGAGGCCTTCATGAAGCTGAAGGACAAGGGTGTTCATCTGGTGGCTGTGGTGAGCTGCTGCGTGGACTCCGCCATGGCGGAGCGCTATGAAGCGCTGGCCCTGCGCACCTCCGACGGAAGCCCCTATCAGGATTCCAACGGCGGCTGGATGGATCCCTACAACTCGGTGGTGAGAGACTACCTCTCCGGCCTCTGTCGGGAGCTGGCGGGAATGGGCTTTGAGGAGATCGTCCTCTCCTTTTTGCAGATGCCCAACAGCTCGGCGGAGTTTGATTTCTCCGCAGAGCTCAGCACCACCCCCACCGCCACCGATGCGGTCACCAGTCTGGGCCGCGCCCTGCGCACCGCCCTCTCCGGGGAGAATGTGAAGCTCAGCATGTTCATCAGCAGTGATTCGATCCTCTATGATCTCAGTGAGCGCACCGGCCAGGATCTCGGCATCATGACCAAGCTCTGCGACCGGATCTGTGTCTTCACCGACAGCGCTTCCATCCCCACCATCACCGAAAAGATCACCGCAGCCAACGGCGATTTTGACCTGGAGACCCGGTTCATCCCCTTCGTCACCAACAGCCAGGTTGAAGGCAGCTGGGTGCTGACAAGCTGAATTTGGAGTTAGGAGTGTGGAGTTTATAATAGATTTCACATTTCCGCGGTAAATTGGAGTTTATCTGCCAGACCCAAAGCGTGTCATTGCGAACCAGTGCGCACACTGGTGTGGCAATCCGTTCTCCTGCGCTGCAGACTGATTCCTTGATGGATGTAAGGCGAACCCGTTTTATTTCAACGTTCTGCAAGATTCAACTCCGCCGCCGGGGGATGCGGATTGCCACACCAGATGACGTCGGTCACTGGTTCGCAATGACATCCTATTTTAGTTTTCTGCGAAATCCAACGCCCCAATAAACTAAAATCTGAACGATTCTCCATAACGGAAACGCAACCAATCTGCGTTTCCGTTTTTGTTGATTTTCAAGGGTTTTTGGATTGCCGATTTACATAATCCACAATTTCCACCGATTTTTCCACAGGCCCCAAAAACGCCCGTTGAAAAAAGTTTTTCCAGTTTCTGAAAAAACCTCTTGACAAATTCTCTTTCATGCGTTAAACTCCGATCATAAACCATTGAAGCAGAGAAGTATACGGATACGATGCTGCAAAGAGAGTCGCCGGCGGTGGGATGGCGATGAGCGTTGGCCGTAGAAATGGACTGCTGAGGGCGGGCGAGATGCGTAAGCAGTAAAGTCCGACGGGCTCTTCCCCCGTTACCAGGGAAGGATGTGTGTTGGCACATCGCTGAGCGGCGGAGAGATCCGCAATTTGGGTGGCACCGCAGAAGTTTGACGACTTTTGTCCCAAAGAACCGAAGGGTTCCTTGTTGGGCAAAGGTCTTTTTTCATGCCTTTCCGCAGGGAACGAAACCCACAATCTGAAAGGAGCAAACATCATGGCAAACGAGAAGATCCCCTACAAAATTTACCTCACTGAAGACGAGATGCCCAAGGCATGGTACAACGTCCGCGCCGACATGAAGGTAAAGCCCGCGCCGCTGCGCAACCCCGCAAACGGCGCACCCATGGGCTTTGACGATCTGACCCCCGTGTTCTGCGACGAACTGGTGAAGCAGGAGCTGGACAACGACACCGCATATTTCCCCATCCCGGATGATATCCTGGAATTTTATAAGATGTACCGCCCCTCGCCGCTGGTGCGCGCCTACTGCCTGGAGAAGGTGCTGGACACCCCGGC
>CADCQK010000168.1 GCA_902803575.1 Oscillospiraceae bacterium | reverse complement strand
TCGACAGCTTCAGCTAACGCATGGCTGCGCACACCCTCAAGGGGAAGCCTTTCGAAGTGGAAGCTTCGCCCCGTTAAACTCCAATTTCTCACTCCAGCGTAAATCCCGCATCCGGGCTGCCTTTGAGGGTGAGTGTCTGGTCGGCGGCGAGGCTGATGGGCGTGTCGATCAGGTAGGTGTCGCCGGCCATGGTGGTGACGCTGAGGCGCAGGGTCTCGCCCTCCATGGTCCATCCGGGGACGTTGAAGCTGAGGCTGTCACCGAACTTCAAGGCGCTGTTGTCGGCGTTCTGCCCGGCGACGGAGGAGCGCACCGCGCCGTTCACATCCTGGAAACTCAGGCTCATGCCCAGCAGCTCCGCGTCGGAGGCGTTGAGGACGGTGATGGTGCGGTCTCTCAGATCCAGCCCGTTCACGTCGAGGTTCACGGTGCTGTTGAGATCCGCCTTCTGCAGCAGAGAAGCAAACAGTCTCGGGCTCTCGTAGCAGTCCTTGATGTCCCGGCCCAGGAACTCCGAAGCTTCCTCGGCGGTGACTACCAGCGAGGCGGGGCCGCCGTCTTGGAGGTAATCAAAGGACACCTGATCCAGATTCTCCACCAGGGCCAGCATGGCGTAAGCGGCGCTCTTCATCTTGCCTGCAAGCTGGGCCGCCTGGGCCTCGGTCAAGTCCTCCATTCCGGTGACCCGCTCCTGCTCCGTGTGGCAGAGCTCGATGTGCCAGGTGTAGGGGCGCTGCTCCGTGTCCAGACTGTGCTGGATGCCGCCGAAAAACAGCTGGCTGGCGGTCTTGCCGTTGTCCGAGGCGCTGCCCACATAGGGGTGGCGGGTGGCGTAGAGCCCGGCGGCGAAGGGCGAGATGTCCGCGCCCTCGTCCCAGACCACCCGGTCGTTGACGATGACCTGCCGGATGGGCGCGGAGGCGTTGTAGCGCTCCTCCGCGGCGCCCTGATGCAGGGGGCTTGCGAGGACGGTGCGTGTGGTGACGGTGACCACGCCGTTTTCCTCGGAGAAGCTCATTTTGCCGATGGCATCGGCGCTGCCAATGGGCGAGCAGCGGAGGGTCAGCGTGGTATCCTCCACGTTTGCGTCGCTGTACACCAGCTCTGTCTGGGACTTCGAGCCGATGACGAAGGTTCGAAGGCAGAAGGCCGCGGCGGTCAGCAGCAGGATCGCCAGCGCGACGATCACCCGGCCCCGCAGGCCCCGTTTTCTCGCGGTCTGGAGGAAGTCCAGCTCCTTCTGCTCCGCCTCCACCCGTTGCGGCTCCGGGGCGCGCATGGCCTCCAGCGCCTGGCGGCAGCTCTGGCAGTCCTTCAGATGCTCGTCCACCACCTGACGGGTGGCGTCGCTCTCCAGTCCGTCAACATACACCGGGAGCAGGTCCCGGATCACATCACAATGGAGTTCAGACATCGTCTTCCACATCCTTTCTGAGTTTTTCCTTGGTGCGGTAGCAGGTCACCCGCGCCCAGTTTTCCGTCTTTCCGAAGATGTCGCCGATCTCCCGGAAGCTGAGGCCGCCGTAGATCCGGAGGTACAGCACCTCCCTGCCCGGCTCCGGCAGATTGTGGAGCCGTCGGAGCAGATCGAGCCTGGCGTCGCTCTCCATGGCCTCGTGCTCCGCCGAGGGGGCGGCGAGGATCTGATCGTCGATGTCCTCCAGATCGGGGTGCTTTCTGCGGTAGGTGGCCAGCACCTTCTTCGCGATGGCGCAGAGCCAGGTGCTCACGGCGCAGCTGCCGTCGAAGCGGTCGCTGGTGCGGATGGCCTGATAAAAGGTCTCCTGGGTCAGCTCCTCGGCGAGGTTTTCGTCCCGGGTCAGACGCAGCAGGTAGCGGTACACCATGCGGGCATACTGCTGATAAATTTCATCCATGGGCTGCACGGTGCCGCCTCCTTTCGTTTGCAAACGATGGCGCGCATCCTGTAGGCAGATCCATCGTTTGCATGTTCGTATGATTAATGCAGGAAAAACCGGTTTCGTTACACAGGATGGGTAAAATTTTTTTCAGTGTGGAGTTTTGCGTGTGGAGTGTGGAGTTGAAAGTGTCTTCGACGGATGCAAATTCCAGTTTAACGGGGAGTCTGAAATGATCTACCGTAGGGCGGGGACCTGTGCCCCGCCGTTGGTTCAATGTCATTCTGTGGCGGCGGGGCACAGGTCCCCGCCCTACGGTACAAATTCTAGTTTATCGAGCAGTTGCGAGGCAAAAATGCAAAATGATCGCCAATCTAAAATGGTGTCATTGCGAACCAGTGCGCACACTGGTGTGGCAATCCGTTCTCTTGCGGTACAGGCTGATTCTTTGCGAAATATTGGGCGAATTCGTTCTCTCTCAACGTTCTGCTAGTCTTTACTCCGCCGCTGGGGGATGCGGATTGCCACACCAGTGACGTCGGTCACTGGTTCGCAATGACATCCTATTTTAGTGCTACGCAAAATTCAACTGCTCGCTAAACTCCAATTTGTTATGCAATGGGATTCTTTTTTGTAGGGGACGGCGTCCTCGACGTCCCGGCGGTATGCGTTGGATGACAACGGAACTACGGCGAATTGGAAACCGGTACGGATTCGCCGAAATCAATACGTTTGTCCGCTGCGTTCTGCGCGGGCTGTCGGGGACGCCAGCCCCTACAGATTCTATCCAACTGCTCTACAATCTTCCAATTTCCCGCTGCCGGTAGGGTGCGTAAAGCACGCGGGAGGGGCACGCCCCTCCCCTACGGTGATGCAATTACAGCGCTGCGACCTGTTCGGCGATCTCGGCCTCGGTGGCCTTCATGGCCTGGAGGGTCCTGTCCATCAGCTCGCTGAGATCCCAGCCCAGCATGTCCGCGCCGCGCTGGATGACCTCTCTGGAGCAGCCGGCGGCGAAGGCCGGGGATTTGTACTTCTTCTTCAACGACTTCAGCTCCATGTCACTGACGCTTTTGCTGGGCCGCACCAGGGCGCAGGCGCCGATCAGGCCGGTGAGCTCGTCGGCGGCGAAGAGCACCTTCTCCATCAGGTGCTCCGGCTGGATGTCCACGGTGATGCCGTAGCCGTGGGAGCAGGTGGCGTGGATGATGTCTTCCGGCACGCCGCGATCGCGCATGATCTGCTCCTCTTTGATGCAGTGCTCCTCGGGATACATCTCGAAGTCCAGATCGTGCAGCAGGCCCACGATGGCCCACTTGTCCGCCTCGTCCGCGAAGCCCAGCTCATTGGCGTACCAGCGCATGACGGCCTCCACGGTGATGGCGTGCTGGAGATGGAAATGGTCCTTGTTGTACTCGGTGAGCAGGGCCCACGCTTCGTCTCTGGTCATATGAATCAATCCTTTCGGGTGTTTTGCAGAATGATCTCCGCCACCGCTTCGGCGAGGGCAGCGTGGCCGGCTTCGTCCAGATGCTCCCCGTCCCCGTCGGCAGTGCGGGCCACAGATCCGGCATTCAAATAGAGGCAGCCGTGGCGCGCCGCGATCTCCTTGTGGGCCTCCCAGAGCTGTTCGGAGATCTCGATGGAGAGCCGGTCAAAGTCCTTGTCCACCTCCAGCACCGGGTCGTGGATCGGCGCCGAGGTGATCACCAGGATCTTGGCAGACGCAGGCAGCATCGGCTTTGCCAGTTCAATGAGCCGCTCCATGCCCGCCGCGGCCTCCTGCACGGTTCTCGTCTTCTCCGCCTTGCAGTCGTTGGTGCCGAACATGAGGATCAGCACATCCAGCGGGTTGTGGCACTCCAATGCCACCGGGAGAAAGTCGATGGCGGCGCGGCCGTAGCGGTGGGTGTCGCGGATGGTGCAGCAGCGCCCCACGAGGCCGTCCTCGATCACGTAATGTTCAGACCCCAGAATCGCCTGCAGCCTCCCCGGCCAGCGGACAGATCTGGGAAAGCGGCCCTTCCAGTCCTGGGTCAGGCCGTAGGTGTTGGAATCGCCATAACAGAGGATGTTCATAACGCGTCTCCTTTCTGCGGATGGGATTACCAGTATTATACTGACACCGGAAGGATTTTTCAAGATGTTAGCGATTTAAATTGGAGTTTATCTTTCAGTGTGGAGTTTGGCGTTTGGAGTTTAAAGTGTCTTCGACGGATTTCAAATTATAGTTTATAGAGCTGTTGCGAGGCAGGATGTACGATGATTGCCAATCTAAAATGGTGTCATTGCGAACCAGTGACCGACGTCATCTGGTGTGGCAATCCGCATCCCCCGGCGGC
>CADCQK010000167.1 GCA_902803575.1 Oscillospiraceae bacterium | reverse complement strand
TCGAACCCCCGACCTGCTGATTACAAATCAGCTGCTCTACCAACTGAGCTATACCAGCGCAACCCAGCTAAGATAGAATAGCAAATCCGATTCAAAATGTCAACACCTTTTTTGAATTTTTTTCGTTTTCTTCATCAAACTTGACGCTGCGCGGATCGGCGGGGTATAATGAGGAAAATTTTGACGGTGACATTTTCGCGCTGTCACTGTGCCCATCACAATGGAAGGAGAACCATCATGAATTATACCTATCGTCCGCGGGGCGTATGTTCCTCGCGCATTGAGTTTGATCTGGAGGACGGCAAGCTCCACAACATTCGCTTCCGCGGCGGCTGCGACGGCAATCTGAAGGCCATCGGCAAGCTGCTGGAGGGCGCCGACGCCAGCTTCGCCATCGAGAAACTGAAGGGCAACGACTGCGGCGGCCGGGGCACCTCCTGCGCCGACCAGCTCACCAGGGCCATCGAACAGGCGCTGACTGAGCAGGCGGGCTGAGATCATGGCCAACATCATCGCCGTGATCTGGGACTGCGACAAGACGCTGATCGACGGCTACATGCAGGATCCGATCTTCGCGGAATACGGTGTGGATCCGAAGCAGTTCTGGAGCGAGGTCAACGCCCTTCCGAAGTTTTACAAAGAGACCCAGGGCGTCAAGGTGAACCGGGACACGATCTACTTAAACCACTTCATCCGCTACGCGAGAGAAGGGAAGTTTCAGGGCTTGAACAACGCGAAGCTCCGGGCCTTCGGCGGAAAGCAGAAGTTTTATCGCGGCATCCCGGAGATCCTCAGAGCCACGAAAAAGCTGCTGGACGACCCGGCCTACACGGAGTACGGCATCCAGGTGGAGCACTACATTGTCAGCACCGGCTTCGCGGAGGTGATCCGGGGCAGCGCACTGATGGACTATGTGGAGGAAGTCTGGGGCTGCGAGCTGATCGAGGGCCCGGACGGCGCCGGCGGCACAGTCATCAGCGAGGTGGCCTACACCATCGACAACACCACCAAGACCCGCGCCATCTTCGAGATCAACAAGGGCATCCCGAAGCTACAGGACATCGACGTGAACACCCGGATTGAGGAGAAAAACCGCCGGGTGCAGCTGAAAAACATGATCTACATCGCCGACGGCCCCAGCGACATCCCGGCCTTTTCCGTGGTGCGGCAGGGGGGCGGCGCCACCTTCGCCATCTATCCGAGAGGGGACATGGCGGCATTGCAGCAGGTGGAGCGGATGCGTGCCGACGGCAGAGTGGACATGTTCGCCGAGGCGGACTACAGCGAGGACTCCACCGCCAGAATGTGGATCGAGAACAAGATCCAGCAGATCGCTGACCGCATCCGAAAAGAGGAGCGCGAGGCCGTCACCGGGAATTTGAGCGAAGGGCCGAAGCATTTGAGTTGAAACATAAAATGGAGAAACAGCATGGATCAGTCGCAAAAAGGAAGATCAAACAACTGGATTTGGATTGTGCTGATCCTTCTGCATCTGGTGCTGTCGGCGCTGGCGCTTGCGGCGCGGCTCACCGGGTGTTGGCTGTGGCTGCCGATTCCGTGGCTTTGGCCGCTGGTGGTGACGCTGAGCACCGTTTGTGCGGCGCTGCTTGTGAAAAATCCGAACGGCAGTCGGATCCTGTGGCTGCTGCCAATCCTTGCGGTCGGAAACGGACTGTTGCTCTGCCTCTATCGGGATTTGAGCGAGGCTCCGCTGGGTGCGCTGTTGTTCGCCGCGCCGGATTTGATCGCTGCGATTGTGCTTTGCGAGCGTTCTGCGGCGCCTAAGTGGCTCCGGCGGATCAGCGGAGTGATTTCCTGTGTTCCGGGAGCGGCCATGTCTGCGCTTCTGCTGTTCATTCTGGTGTTTTCTTTTGGTGCGAGCACAGATATGCAAACTATCCCGTCGCCTGACGGGACGCATTGCGCGGTGATCGTGGATGCGGATTACGGCGCCACAGGCGGCAATACGCTGGTGGAGGTGCGGGACGCCCATCCGGTGAATCTGGCCTTTTTCGGATTGCGGCATCCGACGATCAAATTGTACAGCGGTCCGTGGGGAGAATGGGACACCCTTGCGGTTAGCTGGGAAAATGACAATGTTCTTCAAATCAAAGGGAATTCCTATTCGCTCAATGACGTAGACGGAGGCATTGAATAAAAGAATATTATCACAGCGGCGAGGAACCAACTCTGCCGCTGTTTTTGCAAACGGAGGTTCGCCCCATGCGCTATCAACTGAATTGCTCCGTCTATGAAGCGGCAGTGCGTTTTGACGGATTCCTCTCGAGTGACGCCGCCAGACTGAGCAAGACCCGGCGGCTGGTGGGAAAGCGCTGGATGCAGGCCGACGGCACGCAGACCTTCAGGCTGGAGATCCGGGACGAGAGCTTTTTCACCACAAGATGGCCCAAGGTGTTTCTGAAAGGGCAGATGACGGAATCCGACGGCGGAGCCACGGTGACCGCAAGCTTTGCTTACCCGCTGCAGCTGGGGATCTTCTACCTGATCATCGCGGCGATTTTGATGATCCATCCGGAGTTTTTTCCGGCGCTGGTGCTGCTCTCCATCATTCCGGGCGTGCTGCTGCTGATGCAAAACAGCGAAAACCGGGAGGATTTGGCGCAAGCGATGGAGGATTGCTTTGGGGAGAAGGATGAACTCCAATCTTAAAGAATGTCATTGCGAACCAGTCCGCAGACTGGTGTGGCAATCCGCATCCCCCGGCGGCGGAGTATAGATATGCAGAACGTTGAGATCAAACGGATTCGCCCATCATTTGCAAAGAATCAGTCTTTGCCGCATGAGAACGGATTGCCACACCAGTGACGTCGGTCACTGGTTCGCAATGACACTTTTTTCGTCTGGCGCAAGCTGCTCACCCGAAACCGAATAAAAAACCGCGCTGCAGTTGTTCTCTGCAGCGCGATCATTGTCTCTATGCGATTATTACGCTTCCTGCCACTCCTTGACCTGCTCTTTGAGCCAGTTGGTCCAGGGCTCGATGCCCTCTTTTTTCAGAGCGGAGATGGGGAAGACCTTCATGTTGGGGTTCAGCTTGTGGACCCGCTCGATGCACTTGTCCAGATCGAAGTTGAAGTAGGGCGCCACGTCGATCTTGTTCACCAGCAGCACGTCGCAGATCGAGAACATCAGCGGGTACTTCAGGGGCTTGTCGTCGCCCTCGGGGACGGAGAGGATCATGGCGTTCTTCACGGCGCCGGTGTCGAACTCTGCGGGGCAGACCAGGTTGCCGATGTTCTCCAGAATGGCGAGATCCACGTCGTCGGTGCCGAGACCTTCAAGACCCTGCTTCGTCATTCCGGCGTCCAGGTGGCACATGCCGCCGGTGTGGAGCTGGATGACCTTCACGCCGCTGGTGGAGATGGTGGCGGCGTCCACGTCGGAGTCGATGTCGGCCTCCATGATGCCGATGCGCAGATCGTCCTTCAGCTGCTCGATGGTGGCCATCAGCGTGGTGGTCTTGCCGGAGCCGGGGGAGCTCATCAGGTTCAGCAGGAAGGTCTTGTCCTTCTTCAGCTCCTGGCGCAGCTTGTCAGCCTCCCGGTCGTTGGACTCGAAAACGCTCTCTTTGATTTCCAGAACGCGATATTTATCCATGGTGCATTCCTCCTGTGAATTCATGTTGTTACAACTATAACACAGTGTCGGTTATTTTGCAATGGTCAGTTCAGCACCGCCATGATGGCGTCGAAGAGGTCGTCGTATTCCTCGTAGGTGGGGAACTGGGGGTAGTCCTTTTTGATCTGCTCGGTGCTGCGGAAGAGGAAGCCCGCCTTGCTGGCCTGGAGCATCTCCAGATCGTTGAAGCTGTCGCCGGCGGCGATGGTGTCAAAGCCGATGGACTGCAGGCCCCTGACGGTGGTGAGCTTGGAGTGCTCGCAGCGCATTTTGATGCCCTCGAGCATGCCGTCGTCGCCAACCACCAGCTCGTTGCAGAAGATGGTCGGCCAGCCCAGCTTTTTCATCAGCGGCTGGGCGAACTGGGAGAAGGTGTCGCTGAGGACGATGACCTGGGTCTCGGCGCGGAGCCGGTCCACGAACTCCTTGGCGCCGGGCAGCGGGTCGATTTTGGAGATGACGTCCTGGATCTCCTTCAGACCGAGGCCGTGCTCTCTGAGAATCTGCATCCGCCAGCGCATGAGCTTGTCGTAATCCGGCTCGTCGCGGGTGGTGCGCTTCAGCTCCGGGATGCCCGAGGTCTTCGAAAACGCGACCCAGATCTCCGGCACCAGAACGCCTTCCATATCGAGACAGACAATATTCATAGCGTAATTCCTTTCTGTGTGTTTCATAAAATCAATACTGCTCTCAGTTTACAGGGTTTTTCCGGATTTTGCAAGAGCAAAGCGGGGAAACCGCAGGAAGGGAATTCAAATTCTAGTTTATCGGGGAGTTGCGAGGCAGAATGTACGATGATTGCCAATCTAAAATGGTGTCATTGCGAACCAGTGACCGACGTCATCTGGTGTGGCAATCCGCATCCCCCGGCGGC
>CADCQK010000166.1 GCA_902803575.1 Oscillospiraceae bacterium | reverse complement strand
GCATATGCGCGTAGCGGAATTGTGTAATGGTAGCACACCGGACTCTGACTCCGTTTGTGAGGGTTCGAATCCTTCTTCCGCTGCCAAGAAAAGCTCTCACCTTTGGGTGGGAGCTTTTTCTTAACAAAGGTTCGTGATTCGAACCCTCACATTTTTGGATCCATCGCGCGCGAAGCGTGCCGAATCGCGGAGCGATTCGAGGGTTCGAATCCTTCTTCCGCTGCCAAAACTCCCATCCTTTCGGATGGGAGTTTTTTTTGTTTGTTTTTAAATTCAGATCTCCAGGAACTTGCTGTTGTCGGCGTTGGGGCTGGCGACGATCAGCTTCTCGGGGGTGACGGCGATGCAGCATTTGGCGCGGAAGGCGCCCTTGAAGGTGTCGTCCGCCAGCTTCACGAAAGAATCATACACCGGGCCCTCGGTGACGAACTCGGCGGTGCCCTTCACCTGATAGGACTCCGCGGCGGCGCTGCAGGCGGCAATGGCGATCTTGTTGTTCATTTTCAGGTTCTCCACGGTGACGTTCAAAAGCACGGCGGCAATGTAGAACTTGCCGTCGTCGCCGATGCACTTGAAGCCCACGGGCCACCCAGCTCCGCGGCGTTCTGGACCAATTGATCCAATGGCAATTAAACACCAAAAACCTGCCCTGATGGGCAGGTTTTCGGCTTTTATAAGGGGATTTATGATGAGGGTTTCAGAGCTTCGATGCAGCGGCCTCGTCGAGGTAGACCTCCACGTCTATGTGGAGCTGGAGGAAGGAGGCGGGGATGAAGGTCTCGGGTCTTCCGGTGAGGGTTTTCAGGACCGCGTTGGCTTTGTCCTCGCCGCAGGCCACCAGAAAGACGTGCTTTGCGTTCAGGATCGTGCCCATGCCCATGGTGAGACCGTGGGTGGGAACGTTCTCCAGACCGCCGAAATCCTCGGCCGCGTTCTTTCTGGTCACCTCCGCCAGCTTGGAGACATAGGTGCTGGAGCCGAAGTCCACGCCGGGCTCGCAGAAGGCCACATGGCCCCGCTCCCCGACGCCCAGCACTACGATCTCCAGACCGCCTGCGGCGCGGATCTCGGCGTCGTAGTCCTCCCCTTCCACGGGGGTGTGGACGGAGGCGAAGGGGGTCTTGTCGAAGAGTTCTTCTTTCAATACGTTCAGCTGCTTCGGTTCCCCCACATAGTCGCATGCATTGAAGGCCGCGCAGCCGGAGAAATCCACACCGCTCTCGGCAATGGCGGCATAGACCTCTCTGGGGACGTCCACCGCCGCGAAGCCGAAGGCCGCGCTGGGGTTCTTCTCCACCGCTTTTCGCAGCTGCTCAGAAATTTCACGCCCCAATTCCGCGGGGCTGCCGATGATCTGTCTCATAATCAAAACTCCTTTCAGAGTGTTACTTCACCATCAAAAACAAAGGTCGCCGGGCCGGTCATGTAGAGCAGGTTCGCTTCCCGATCCCAGTCGATGTGCAGGGTGCCGCCGCGGAGGATCACGTCGGCGGAGGGCTCGCTGAGGCCCAGCTTCGCCGCCACCGCCAGAGTCGCCGTGGCGCCGGTGCCGCAGGCCCAGGTCTCGCCGCTGCCCCGCTCCCAGACTCGCATCTGGAGGGTATGCCGGTCGATGACTCTCACAAACTCCGTGTTCACTCTTTTGGGGAACATGGGGTGATTTTCAAATTCAGGGCCGATCTGCGCAAAATCCAGCTCCATGGGGTCGAAGTCCACGAAGGTGACGCAGTGGGGGTTGCCCACGCTGACGCCGGAGACCTGCCAGGGCTGGCCCAGCACTTCAATGGTCTGGTTCAGGAAACTCTCCCCTTCCTCCGCCACCGGGATGGCGCTGCAGCGAAAGTCCGGGGCGCCCATTTCGACTCTCACGGTCTCCACCACACCGTCCGCCACGTTCAGCTTCAGGGTGCGGACGCCGGACTGGGTGGAGATCTTCAATTCGGTCTTGTCGGTGAGGCCCCGCTCGTAGAGGTACTTCCCCACGCAGCGGATGGCGTTGCCGCACATGCCGGAGCGGGAGCCGTCGGCGTTGTACATATCCATGTCGAAGTCGCCGGTCTCGCTGGGGCCGATGAGCACCAGACCGTCTCCGCCGATGCCGAAGTGCCGGTCGGACAGTCGAATGGAAACAGCGCCGGGATCGGGAACCTGCTCCTCGAAGGCGTTGACATAGATGTAATCGTTGCCGCAGCCCTGCATTTTGGTAAATTTCATAGGTTTCTCCTTGCGCGCATGATTTCATCCCATTCGGACAACCTAACCTGAGAAAACGAGGTGGTTCGCGTGTGGATGCTCATGGGGCGCACATTGTTATTTTATGTTCTGCTGCTGGTTGCCATGCGTCTTTTGGGCAAGCGGCAGCTGGGGGATCTGGAGCTGTCGGAGCTGGTGGTGACGGTTCTGATCGCGGACATCGCGGTCTCCCCCATCGTGAACAACGACGTGCCGGTTAGAAACGCGCTGTCCCAGCTGGCAGTGCTGTTCAGCTGCGAATGGCTGCTGTCGTACCTCTCCATGAAAAGTCTCAGGCTCCGGACCCTGCTCTTCGGCAGGCCCAGTGTGCTGATGGAGCACGGGCGGATCTGCCAAAAGGAGATGCGGAAAAACCGCTTCACCGTGGATGAGCTTCTGCAGGAGCTGCGGCTCCAGGGGGTGCTGGATCTGGCGACTGTGGACTACGCGATCCTGGAGACCAGCGGCGAGCTGAACGTGATCTTAAGCGCCGATCAGCAGCCGGTGACGCCGTCGCAGCTGGGAATTCCTGCCGACGACGGTGGCTGGTACACCGTTCTGATCAGCGACGGCCGGGTGCTGGAGAAAAACCTCACCGCCAGCGGCCGCAACGATCAGTGGCTCAAAAAGACGCTCTCCACCTACGGGTGCCGAAGCCCAAAGGACTGCTTCCTGCTTTTGATGAACGACGCCGGTGAGACCTACTTCTCCCCGAAGGAGACTTAGCCCTCTCCCCGCTCGCCCAGCAGCTTGGTCAGCTCCTGCATAAAGGTGTTGATGTCCTTGAACTGCCGGTAGACCGAGGCGAAGCGCACATAGGCGACCTCGTCCACATCCTGCAGGCGGCGCATGACCATCTCGCCCACCTCCTCGGTGGTGACCTCACGGTCCAGGGCGCCCTGGAGCTCCTGCTCGATCTCATCGGCGATCTGCTCGATCACGGGCAGCGGCACCTTCCGCTTGTCGCAGGCGCGGACCATGCCGTTGATGAGCTTGGCCTTGTCGAAGGTCTGGCGGCTGCCGTCCCGCTTGATGACCACCAGCGGCAGCGTCTCGATGGTCTCATAGGTGGTGAAGCGCTTCCGGCAGGCCAGGCACTCGCGGCGGCGCCGGATGCTGGTACCCTCGTCCGCAGGACGGGAGTCGATGACCTTGCTCTCACGAAAGGCGCAATACGGGCATTTCATAGGATAAACCTCCATCATTTCAGGGTGGAAAAATGGTATTATGTAAATCTAAATGCATTATAGCACACCCGTTCCCATATTGCACGAAAAAAATGAAAAAAAAGTTGAAAAAATGAGAAAAGGCAGAAAAACGCGCTGTGGCAGGAACACCGCAGCGCGTTTTTGAATTGGGATCAGACGATCTTTTCGCCCATCTTCACACCGCCAAGGATGTGGAAATGGAGGTGATGGACGGTCTGGCCGGCGTCGGGGCCGCAGTTGGAGATGACGCGGTAGCCGTTTTCCAGGCCTTCCTTTTCGGCGATGCCCCCGATGACCTCCAGGCAGCGGGAGGCGGCGGCAGCGTTTTCCGAATTGATCTCGCTCACGGAGCCGATGTGGATCTTCGGCACCACCAGCACATGGACCGGCGCCTGGGGATTGATGTCCCGGAAGGCGAAGACGTCCTCGTCCTCATAGACGCAGGTGGAGGGGATCTCCCCTGCCGCGATCTTGCAAAACAGGCAGTCAGACATTTGGTATTCCTCCTATTTCAAAATTAGTTGGTTCCGATTCTTTCCGCCACGAAGTCGTCCACGATGGCGAGGGCGTCGTCGGTCTTCAAAACCTGGGTGCCGCCGCCCATGGCGCTGTCGGGCTTGCCGCCGCCCTTGCCGCCTGCAACGGCGGAGACGGCGCGCACCAGGTCGCCCGCCTTGACGCCGGCGGCCACGGCCTCCTTGCCCACGCTGGCCACGAAGGTGACCTTCTCCCCCGCCACGGTGGCGAGGACAGAGACGCTCTTGGGATCCTTGTCTCTGAGGAAGTCGCCCATCTTCCGAAGCTGGCTTGCGTCCAGATCCGGACGGGTGGCGGTGATGACATGGTAGCCGCCGATGTTCTTGGCGGCGAAGAGGAAGCGCTCCACGTCGCCGGTGAGCAGCTTGTCCTGCATGGCCTCCACATTCTGGCGCAGGGCCTTCATCTCCGCCATCTGGCTCTCGGCCTTCTCCAGCAGGGTGTCGGGCTTGACCTTCAGGATCTCGGAGACCCGCATGAGCCGCTCGTTGAGGCTCTTGTCGTAATTCAAAAACGCCTTGCCGGTAATGGCCTCGATGCGGCGGACGCCGGAGGCCACGCTGGACTCGCTGAGAATGCGGAAGCTGCCGATCTTGGCGGTGTTATCAACATGAGTGCCGCCGCAGAGCTCCACGCTGGCGTCGCCCATGGAGACCACGCGGACCACGTCGCCGTATTTCTCACCGAACAGTGCCTGTGCGCCGGTGGCCTTGGCCTCCTCCTGAGACATCTCGGCCACATTGACGTCAATGCCGTCGAGGATCTCGTTGCAGACCAGATCCCAGACCCGCTCCAGTTCCTCGGAGCTGACGGCGGAGAAGTGGGTAAAGTCGAAGCGCAGGTGGTCCGGCTCCACCAGAGAGCCCGCCTGATGGACGTGGTCGCCCAGCACCGCACGCAGGGCCGCGTGGAGCAGATGGGTGGCGGAGTGGGCGCGGAGGATGGCCTTGCGGCGCTCCCCGTCGATTTCGGCCGTGGCAAGCTGTTCCACGGTGAGGGTGCCCTCTTCCAGCACGCCGGAGTGGAGGAACTTGCCGGACTTGTCCTTCTGCACGTCCTTGACACGGAACAGGCCGGTCTCGGTGCGGATGGTGCCCTGGTCGGCCACCTGGCCGCCCATCTCGGCATAGAAGGGAGTCTTGTCCAGCACCACGACGCCGGTGTTGCCCGCTCTCAGCTCGGAGCAGACCTCGTCGCCCTC
>CADCQK010000165.1 GCA_902803575.1 Oscillospiraceae bacterium | reverse complement strand
TCGACAGCTTCAGCTAACGCATGGCTGCGCACACCCTCAAGGGGAAGCCTTTCGAAGTGGAAGCTTCGCCCCGTTAAACTCCAATTTGAACGTTTGAACGCCTTTTCACAACCCTCCAACAGCAAATAAAAACACGCACTGCCGATCCTTCAGCAGTGCGCATTATTATGTTTCGAATCAGTCCTTCTTGTGGTCACGGACGTAGCGCTTGAGGGCCAGGAAGGTCTCGTCGCTGATGTCATGCTCTACCTTGCAGGCGTCATCCTCGGCCACCTCTTCGCTGACGCCGATGGAGATCAGCAGCTGGGTGAGCACCTGGTGCCGCTCATAGATCTTCTCGGCGATCTCGCGGCCTGCCTCGGTGAGGATCAGAAACCCGTCGGAGTTCACGGTCAGATATTCGCCCTGCTTCAGAAGGCTCACGGCCCGGCTGACGCTGGGTTTGGAAAAATGCATGTAATCCGCCACGTCCACAGAGCGGACATAGCGCTGCCGCTGGGACAGAATCAGGATGGTTTCGAGATACATTTCACCGGATTCTTGCAGGTGCATGGTGCTTCCTCCTTTGATCGGCAAAAGCCACAGTTTTCTTACTCATAATCTATCACAATTCGGACAAAGATGCAAGAGCGATGTTTGGAATTATACCAAATGGCCAAATGCCGGGAGCGGGGCAGAACCCTCTTGACAGAGTCTGTCAAAGTTCTTATAATAAGGTATTAGCATAGACTAACAGCGAGAAGCGAAAGGCAACGAAAGAAGGAAGAAGCATGCAGCTGCAGCTGGTTGACATCTGTAAATTCTTTGGTGAGGCGGACAGCCGCACCGCCGCGCTGCGGGGCGTGTCCTGCACCATCCAGGCGGGGAGCATCACGGTGCTGCTGGGTCCCTCGGGCTCCGGCAAGAGCACTCTTCTGAACATCATCGGCGGCATCGAGACCGCAGACTCCGGCCAGATCCTCATCGGCGGCGAGCCTCTGGGCGCCATGACGGAGCAGGAGCTGACCCAGTACCGCCGGAAGCATCTGGGCTATGTGTTCCAGAGCTACCACCTGATCCCAAACCTGACGGTGAAGGAGAACATCGAGGTGGGGGCCTATCTCTCGGAGCACCCGCTGGACGTGAATGAGCTGCTGCGGGTCCTGGGGCTCTGGGAGCATCGGGACAAGCTGCCGAACCAGCTCTCCGGCGGCCAGCAGCAGCGTACCTCCATCGGCCGCGCCATCGTGAAGGCCCCGGACATCCTTCTGTGCGACGAGCCCACCGGCGCCCTGGACTACAGCACCGGCAAGGAGATCCTGCAGCTCATCGAAGAGGTGAACCTCCGCTATCACTGCACGGTGGTGCTGGTGACCCACAACGCCGCCATCGGGGATATGTCCGACCGGGTGATCCACCTGCGGGACGGCGCCATCGTGAGAGACGAGCAGCGCGCCTACCGGGTCCACGCGAAGGATCTCGACTGGTGAGGAGGGGAACACCATGAAAAATCCCCTGCGCAAGCGCTGGCTGCGCGATTTGAAAAGCGAGCTGGGCAAATACATCGCCCTGTTTCTGTTCCTGTTTCTGACCATCAGCTTCGTGGCCGGCTTTCTGGTGGCGGACAACAGCATGAAGGTCATTTACGCCAACAGCTTTTCCGACTACGACATCGAAAACGGCCACTTCACCACCGACCGTGCTCTGACGGACGAAGAGCTGGCGTCTCTGGAGAAGAACCTCGATCTTTCCATCTACCCGCTGACCTACATCGACCGGGTCATGGACAACGAACACACCGTCCGACTCTACCTGCCGCGCGACCCCGTGAACCGGGTGGATCTGCTCTCCGGCAGCCTGCCAGCCGCGGCAGATGAGATCGTCATCGACCGGCTCTACGCCGAGAACAACGAGCTTTCCATCGGGGACACGCTGAACATCTCCGGCGTGACCTTCCGGATCACCGGCTTCGTAGCGTTCTCGGATTACAGCACCCTCTATAAGAGCAACAACGACATGCTCTTCGACGCCAACAAGTTCACCGTCTCCATCGTGACGCGGTCGGCCTTCGACAGCCTCGGCACCGTGGGGCTGCACCACTGCTACGCCTGGCTGAACGACGACGACACCCTCTCGGACTCGGGCCAGCTGCGGCTGTCGGAGCGGTTGATGTACCGGATCTACCAGCTGGACATTCTGGAGGAATTCATCCCGAGACAGCAGAACCAGGCCATCAACTTTGCCGGCGACGACATGGGCAGCGACTATGTCATGATGCAGACGCTGCTGTACATCATCATGGTGATCCTGGCCTTCATCTTTGCCATCACCGCCAGAAGCACCATCGAGCAGGAGTCCGGCACCGTGGGCACCCTGAGAGCCTCCGGTTATACCCGAAAAGAGCTTCTGATCCACTATCTCACGCTGCCGATGCTGGTGACACTGCTGGCGGCGATCTGCGGCAACATCGTGGGCTACACCTTCTTTAAATCCGTGCCGGTGTCGATGTACCGCCACAGCTACTCGCTGACCCACTACGAGACCCTCTGGAACGGCAAGGCCTTCTGGCAGACCACGGTGATCCCGCTGATTCTGATCTTCGCGGTGAACGTACTGGTGCTCTGGGCCACGCTGAAGATGCCGCCGCTGCAGTTTCTCCGCCATGAGCTCCGGTTCCACAAGAAAAAGAAGGTCATGCGGCTGAAAAACGGCAGCTTCCTCAGCCGGTTCCGCACCCGCGTGATCCTGCAGAATACCTCCGCCTATCTGACGCTGTCGCTGGGCATCCTGTTCGCCAGCGTGCTGCTGATGTTCGGCATGATGTTCTCGCCGCTGCTGACCCATTTTAAAGAGGACGTGGTCAGCACGCAGATTTCTGATTACCAGTATATTCTGAAATCCCGGCAGGAGACCGCCGTCGCGGGCGCGGAGAAATACAGTCTCATGTCCCTGCAGAACCCGAAGCACGAGGACGTGATGGTCTACGGCATCCGGGAAAACTCCGCCTATCTCCCGAACATCTCCGGGGACGAGGCTGTCATCTCCGACGGCTATCTCGACAAATACGGCCTGCAGGTGGGGGACACCGTCACCCTGCACCAGAAGTTCCACGCCAGCGAGACCTACGACTTCAAGATCGTGGGCTCTTACCACTATCCGGCCTCCATGTGCGTGTTCATGTCCCAGGATAGATTCAACGAGATCTTCGAGCTGGACGCGGATTTCTTCAACGGCTATTTCACCAACGAGAAGCTCACGGATCTGGATGCCGAGCAGGTGGCCACGGTCATCACCCAGGCGGGCCAGACGGTCATGGCAGACCAGCTGGAGGACTCCATGGGGCGGATGTTCCCGCTGTTTTCAGCCTTCAGCCTGTCGATCTACCTGCTGATGATGTATCTTCTGACCAAGATGATCATCGACCGGAACGCCGAGAGCATCTCCATGCTGAAGATCCTGGGCTACACCAACGAGGAGGCAGCCCGGATCTTCACCAGAGCCACGCTGGTGGTGGTCGTCATCGCGCTGCTGGTGTCGTTGCCGATCAGCTACTGGCTCATCAGGATCATCTATTACGCCATGATGCAGGAGTATCCCGGCTGGCTGACCTTCTGGCTGGCGCCGTGGATCATGCCGGCGATGTTCGTAATGGGCCTCAGCTGCTATCTGATCGTCAGCGCCCTGCAGCTGAAAAACGTGCGGCGCATCCCCATGGCGTCTGCCCTGAGAGGACAGGAGTGATCGAAATGAATGAAACCTATCCCAAGGGCCTCACGGTCACGGGCTACGACGTGTTTCCGGGGATCCGGCTTCTGTACATCGAGGCCCTGGGCTGTCTGGAGGCGATCCGGCGGCCGGAGATCGGCGACGTGCTGGAGATCGAGCACTGCCGGCAGGGGAGGGCGGAAAGCCAGCTGCCGGACGCCTTCTACTACCTCTCGGACGGCGATCTCGGCATTGCCCGCCGCCGGGGGAGCTCCGAGACCATTCGCTTCCCCGATGGCCGCTATCAGGGGGTCACGGTCCGCATCGATCTGGAGAAGGCGCCGGGCTGCCTCAGCTGCATCCTGGAGGACGTCTACGTCCAGCCGAAGCAGCTCAGCGAAAAAATCTGCGCCGACGGGCGGGCCTTCATCGCCAGATCCAACGCCTCCATGGAGCACATTTTCTCGGAGCTTTACAGCGTCCCCGAGGCCATCCGCCTGGGCTACTGCAAGGTGAAGGTGCTGGAGCTGCTGCTGTTTTTGAGCGGCATGGACTACACCGCCGACGCCCTGCCGCAGCGGAGGCTGAGTCCCAGCCAGGCGACCCTGGCGAAAGCAGTCTGCGACTACTTAAACGCCCACATGGAGACCCGGGTGACCCTCGCCATGCTCTCGGAGCAGTTCCACGTCTCCGGCACCCTCATCAAAAGCAGCTTCAAGAGCGTCTACGGCGAGTCCCTCTATGCCTACACGCGGGCGCAGAAGATGCGCACCGCCGCCGCGCTCCTGCGCACCACCGACGAGACCATTCTGGAGATCGCCGGCCGCTTCGGCTATGACAACGCCAGCAAATTCGCCGGCGCCTTCCGGGACGTCATCGGCATCACGCCAAACGAATATCGGCAGAATCTGACTGCCTGAAGCCAAAAATTCCATATAATAATGAACGGCTGACCCGTTATCCGGCGGGTCAGCTCTCTTTTTCGTTTATTATCTGACAAAAATCCCCAATTATTTGTATAAATTGCAATAAAAATAATAACGATCATTATTTCCTTTGAACGAATTGTGAGAAAATGAATAAATTGTGAATGAAAGCTTGAAAAATCCTAAAGCAAGTAATAAAATAAATTCATAAATCAGGCGTTTGAATGCGGTAATCGGCGTCTGAAATGTCTCAGGAAAAATGGAGGAATTGCAATGGATCAACAAGTTCATACCAACGATCGTGGTTCATTCGGCTCGAATATCGGCTTCCTGCTGTCTGCCATCGGTTCTGCGGTCGGCCTCGGCAACATCTGGGGCTTCCCGTATAAGATGGGCAAGTGCGGCGGCTTTACGTTCCTGCTGATCTATCTGGCTCTGGCAGTCTTTGTCGGCTTCGCCATCATGATGGGCGAGCTGGCGCTGGGCCGCAAGACCGGCTTCGGCCCGGTCAACGCCTACAAGGCCATCTCCAAGAAGTTCAAGTGGGTCGGCTGGCTTGCAGTCGCAGGCGGCTTCTTCGTCCTGACCTTCTACATGGTCCTCGGCGGCTACTGCATCTACTACGTCGTCATCAACCTGATCGGTATCTTCAGCGGCATGCCCGACAGCTCCAGCTTCGGCGCCATGATCACGAATCCCGGTCTGAGCATCGGCGTCACGGCGGTGTTCTTCCTGATCTGCTGGGCCATCAACCGCGGCGGCGTTGCAGGCGGCATCGAGAAGTTCAACAACATCGGCATGCCCGCCCTGTTCGTGATGCTGATCATCGTCATCATCCGCGCCCTGACCATGCCCCACGC
>CADCQK010000164.1 GCA_902803575.1 Oscillospiraceae bacterium | reverse complement strand
GGGATGCGGATTGCCACGCCAGATGACGTCGGTCACTGGCTCGCAATGACATCCTATTTTAGTGCTTTGCAAAATCCTACTGCCCTACAAACTCCAATTTACCGCGGAGCTGTGAAATCCAGTTTAAACTCCAAACTGTTACGCCTCCCCTTTTGTCCACTCCTGGACGAACCGGATGAACTGCTGCACCAGCTCCGGGGCGGATTTCAGATCCGGGATGGCGATGGCGATGGTGCGGTGGGCAGGCGGGTCCAGCTCCTTGATGAGCACATCGTGCCGGTCACTGCGGAGCACCAGCTCGTGGGTGATGCAGATGCCGAGGCCGCTCTCCACCATGGAGATCAGGGCGTAGTCGTCGGCAGTCTGGAACCGGATGTCCGGGGTGACCCTCTGAGAATTCAAATACCGCTGGGCGTCCCGGTTGGTGCTGTCCACCAGACTCACCACCGGCTCAGAGCCGAACAGCTCCGCCGGCACCCGGTCAGAGTCCGCCATGGGGTGCCCTTTCGGCAGCACCGCAAGAAGCCTGTCCGCCTTCACCGGGATCATCTCGCAGTTGAGCGCATCCGGCAGCGACACGAAGCCGAAGTCCACCGCCCCGCTGCGGACATATTCGTCCACCTCGGCGTAGGCGCCGTCGAAGAGCTTGAACTGCGCCTCGGGGTGGTCGGACTGAAAGGCCTTCATCATGGCCGGGAGCCAGCTGACCGCCACACTTTTAAAAGTAGCGATCCGGATCACATGGCCGCCGCGCTCCCGCTCCTCCGAAACCGTCTTCCAGAGCGCCTCGTCCGCCTGGACCACCTGCTGCACTGCGGGGAAAACCCGTCTCCCCTCTCGGGTCAGGTGCACCCCCGCCCGGCTGCGCACCAGAAGCCGGAACCCGAAGTCCCGCTCCAGGGCGTTGAGATTCTGGGTCAGGGCGCTCTGGGACACCCCCAGCGCCTCCGCCGCTGCGGACACCGACCGCTTTTCCACCGTCTCGACAAAGGCCCGATATTGCTTCAAGCTCATGGAATCGCCTCGTTTTCATTAGGTTATCTTATATTACTATGTCAGCATATACCAGTTTTCCGCCGTTGTCAACCGGTTTTCTTCGTCAAAACTGAAAAAACAGCACCTTCAACCTTGACAAAACTAACAGAATCCGGTAAACTACAACTGTTTTTTCCGTTGCGAATATATATAAGGTTATCTAATATATTCCGCAAGCACAGAGGAGGACTTCCATCATGAATGCTGAATTTCTGGCCATGATCCTTTACTTCGTGGTCGTCATTTGTATCGGCGTCTACTTCTTCCTGAAGAGCCGCGGTGCCGAGTCCGGTGAAAAGGACTACTTCCTGGGCGGCCGCCAGATGAACGGCTGGGTCGCAGCGCTCAGCGCCGGCGCTTCCGACATGAGCGCCTGGGTGCTGATGGGTCTGCCCGGCTCCATCTATCTCTATGGCGTCGGTCAGGTCTGGATCGCCGTGGGTCTCGCCATCGGCACGATCCTTTCATGGACCTTCGTGGCGCCGAATCTTCGCCGCTACTCCATCCGGGCCAACGACTCCATCACCATCCCGCAGTTTCTCACGAACCGTTTCCTGACCAAAAACAAGGGACTGCAGATCGTCTCCGCCATCGTGTTCGTGGTGGCCTACTGCGTGTACTCCGCCTCCAGCATCTCCGCCTGCGGCACCCTGTTCAACACGGTTCTGGGCGTGGAGAAGAGCACCGCCATGATCGTTGCCACCATCATCATCCTGCTGTACGTCTTCCTGGGAGGCTTCAATGCGGTCTGCTGGACGGACTTCTTCCAGGGCATGCTGATGCTGGCGGCCCTGATGCTGGCGCCGATCTTCGCAGTGTTCGCCATGAAGGCCCCCGATTTCCTGGCGCCCGCCATGAATCTGCCGGAGAACTACTACAATCTGCTCTCCGGCGGCGGCTTCAACTGGAAGAGCCTGTCTGACATCCTCTCCGGCTTCGGCTGGGGCCTGGGCTACTTCGGCATGCCCCACATCATCGTCCGCTACATCTCCATCCGCTCCGAGCACGAGATGCGCAAGAGCCAGGTCATCGGCAGCACCTGGACCACTCTGATCCTGGCCATGGCCGCCGTGGTGGCGCTGGTGGGCCGCAAGTTTCTGGGCGACAGTCTCACCGATCAGAGTCTGGTGTTCGTGAACATCGTCCGCGCCGTGTTCCCCACCTTCATCGCCGGCGTCCTGCTCAGCGCGATCCTGGCTGCGGCCATGAGCACCGCCGACTCCCAGCTGCTGGCCTCCAGCTCCGCCTTTGCCTCGGATATCTATAAGGCCACCTTCCGCAAGGACGCCTCCGACAAGGAGATGCTCTGGGCCGGCCGCGCCGCCGTCGTCGCAATCTCCGTGGTGGCATACCTGATCGCCGTGAACCCCAACAGCGGCGGCATCATGGATCTGGTCTCCAACGCCTGGGGCTTCTTCGGCGCCGCCTTCGGCCCGGTGATCCTGCTGGCCCTCTACTGGCGCAGACTGAACTACACCGGCGCGGTGGCCGGTGTGGTGGTGGGCTTCGTGGTGGACTTCCTCTGGTTCAAGTTCCTGGCGGGCTCCACCGGCCTCTACGAGATCATCCCCGGCTTTGTCTGCGGTCTCATCGCCGCCGTGGTGGTGAGTCTCGTCACCAAGGCGCCCAGCAAAGAGGTCACCGATCTCTTCGACGCCTACAGGGCTCCCACCGACTGATCCCAAAAAACACAGAACCCGGACGCAAAAGCGTCCGGGTTTTTCATATGTATTTTCAGACGACGGTGTATCCCGCCTGTTTGAGGGCGTCCATGGCCCGATCGAAGTTTTCATCCTTCACAAGAATGTAATCCGTATTGTAGGTGGAGACCGCGAAGATGCCGATCAGGGTAAAGTCCAGCACCCCCTGGATACGGAAGCCCTTCCAGCCGTCCTCCCGCTGCGTGGTCTGCTCCGGCGTGTCTTCGGTGCGGCACACCAGGGAGATCTCCTCGTCGGTCTTTCCGATGAAGTAGAAATCCCGGCTGAGGTCCAGCGCCTCCACCGACGGCACTTTGCAGACCGTGAGGTCAAAGGTCAGCGTTTTCAGTTCCATAGGCTCCTCCGATCACCGCTGCTTCCCCGCCAGCGCATAGCTCTCCCGGATGGCCGCAAAGAGCGCCGCGTCCGGGACGCTGTCATTCAGTACGAGGGTGTACCAGCTGTTTTTGTTCATGTGCCAGGCAGGGAGATGATGGGGTCTGGAGAGCACTTCCTCCCGACGCTCCCTGTCCATGCGCAGGACCAGGATCTCCTGGATCTCGTCGGTGTCCAGGCCCAGCTTCCGGCCCGCCACCGTGAGGATCAGGCCATACCACTTTTCGTTGTCCCTCCTGCGCCAGATGGCGTTGTCCGGAAACCGCTCCCAGAGGAATTCCAGCGCGTCCCCCCAGGTCTCCCGCACGAAGCGGATGACCGTTTCTGCCTGCATCGAGCGGAACACAGCGGGCTCACAGCACCGGGCCGCGATGTCGGTCAGCACCGTTTCGACGGCGCCGCGCACCTCCCCGAGGAAGCTCCCGACGGCGCTGGTTTTGTAGAGGGTGTAGGGCTCTCCGGTGTCGATCTCCGTCAGATCCGTGTCCACGCCGCCCGACGGGAGCATCCGTACCCTGAGCCGGAACATGCCGTCGAGAATGTCGGTCTCATAGGTCAGATCCTCGGAAAAGCCGTAGGCAAACAGCTTTTCGGGGACCGCCCGTTTGTGGAGAAAAATGTCCTCAAACATATCACTCGATCATTTTGATGACCTTGGCGGGGCTGCCTACGGCCACGGCGTTGTCGGGGATGCTCTTGGTCACCACGGAGCCGGCGCCGATGACGGCATTTTCACCGATGGTCACGCCGGGCATGAGGATGGCCCTGGCCCCGACCCAGGCGCCTTTTTTGATGATCACCGGGGCGCACTTCACCACGATCTTGTCCTTCAGGTCGTGATTCACCGTCAGGATCGTCACCTGAGGCGCGATCTGGGCGCCGTCCTGGATCTCAATCCCGGCAGCTGCAGACATGCAGACACTGTGGTTGATGAACACGCCCTCGCCGATCCGCACCTGATGCCCGTAGTCGATCTCCATGGGTGCGAGGATGCTGCTGGTCTTGGGGAGCGTCCCCTCCAGCAGCTGTTCGATCCGGGCGCGGGCCTCGTCGGAATAGGGGTTCAGCCGGTTGATCTCGGTGCACAGGCCCAGGGATCTGGCCATCTCCGGAATGGTGACGGCGCGGAATTCCTCGTCTGTCCGCATATTGATGGGTTCGGAATCGTGCAGCCGCTCCCAAACGTCTTTTGCCATGATAGTCCTTCCTGCATGGTTACAATTTGGGATTATTATACCGAATCCACAGCCGCTGCGCAAGCACCCGGGCAGAAAAATGAGGAAAAGCGCGCATCGGGTGACCTGCGAGC
>CADCQK010000163.1 GCA_902803575.1 Oscillospiraceae bacterium | reverse complement strand
CAGGTGTTCGTGCCCGGCATCGCCGAGATGACGAACATGACGCCCTTCCTGATGGAGAAATATCCGGAGCTGGGTCGCAAGTTCAACAACATGACCTTCCTGCCTCTTGCCGGCATCACCCAGCTGGTGCCTCCCGGCGGCGCCGGCGTGGGCATGCATGTCATCCCGGTGGAATCTGCCATTCCTGCCAAGCAGGAGACCATGGACATCGAGCATCTGTCCCACTGGCTGGACAAGTATGACGGCCACATCAACGTGGGCTACTGCTCTTGCCGCAACGCTCGCCGCATCGAGGGCGAGGGCTCCGGTGAGCTGCAGGACGAGTGCTGCATCGGCGTCGGCGAATTCGCTGATTACATGAATGAGACCGGCCGCGGCCGCAACATCACCAAGGAAGAGGCGCTGCAGATCATCAAGCGCGCCGAGGAGAACGGCTACGTCCATCAGACCACCAACATCGACGGCAAGGACAAGATCTTCGCCATCTGCAACTGCGACCTGGGCGTCTGCTTCGCCCTGCGTACCAGCCAGCTGTTCAACACCCAGAACCTCTCCGCCAGCGCCTATCGCGCTCACGTTGAGAAGGAAAACTGTGTCGCCTGCGGCAAGTGCGTCGAGGTATGTCCCGCCGGCGCTCTGAAGCTGGGCCAGAAGCTCTGCACCAAGGACGGCCCCGTAGAGTATCCCAAGGCCGAGCTGGCCTCTGAGCACATCTGGGGCGAGAAGAAGTGGAACTGGAACTACGTTGCTGACAACCGCAAGAACTGCTGGGAGAGCGGCACCGCGCCCTGCAAGACTGCATGCCCCGCCCATATCGCCATCCAGGGCTACATCAAGCTGGCCAAGGAAGGCCGTTACGCCGACGCGCTGGCGCTGATCAAGCAGGATAACCCGTTCCCGTCTGTCTGCGGCTACGTCTGCAATCGCCGCTGCGAGGACGCCTGCACCCGCGGTGCAGTGGACAAAGCCCTGGCCATCGACGAGATCAAGAAGTTCATCGCCGAGCAGGATCTCAACAAGCCCGCCAAGGAGCGTTACATCGCCGAGACCAAGTATCGCCGTCCCGTGGACATCCCCTATGAGCAGAAGGTCGCCATCATCGGCGCCGGCCCTGCGGGCATGAGCTGCGCCTACTATCTGGCGAACATGGGCTATAAGAATGTCACCGTCTTCGATCGCAACCCCGAGCCCGGCGGAATGCTCGTCATGGGCATCCCCAGCTATCGTCTGGACCGCAAGCACCTGAAGGCTGAGATCGACACCCTGAAGAAGATGGGCGTCAAGTTCAAGATGAACACCGAGGTGGGCAAGGACATCACCATTGCTCAGCTGCGCAAGCAGGGCTACAAGGGCTTCTACGTGGCCATCGGCGCCCAGAAGAGCGCGAAGCTGAACATCCCCGGCGAGGACCTGAAGGGTGTCTTCGGCGGCGTCGACTTCCTCAGAGAGGTCAACCTGGGCAACAAGCCCGCCATCGGCAAGAAGTGCGCCGTCATCGGCGGCGGCAATGTTGCCATGGACGTCTGCCGCACCGCTGCCCGTCTGGGCGCTGAGACCTACGTGGTATATCGCCGCAGCGAGGCTGAGATGCCTGCCGATAAGGAAGAGGTCGCTGAGGCCATGGCCGAGGGCGTGAAGTTCTGCTATCTGAATGCCCCTGTGGAGATCCTCGGCACCGCCGCCGGCAAGGTCAACGGCCTGAAGGTGGAGATCATGGAGCTGGGCGATCCCGACGAGAAGGGCCGCCGCGCACCAGTGGGCACCGGCAAGTTCGAAACTCTGAAGGTCAACTCCGTCATCGCTTCTGTCGGCCAGGTCATCGACTGGGGCGAGCTGGATGTTGGCGATCTGAAGACCGGCCGCAAGGGCAATGCGCTGGCTGACGGCCTGACTTATCAGACCGCACAGGAAGACATCTTCGTCGGCGGCGACGTGTTCACCGGCCCGAAGTTTGCCATCGACGCCATCGCTGCCGGCCGTGAGGGCGCTGAGTCCCTGCACCGCTTCGTCAACGACGGCCAGAGCCTGACCATCGGTCGTAACTTCCGTGAGTTCTACGAGCTGGATAAAAACAACCTGGCTCTGGACATCGACTGCTACGATGCACCTGCACGCCAGCCGATTCTCCACGACCCGAAGAAGGCTATGAGCTTCCAGCATGACCGTCTGACCTTCACCGAGGAGCAGGTCAAGGCCGAGGCCTCCCGCTGCCTGGGCTGTGGCGTCAGCGTCGTCGATCCGAACCGCTGCATCGGCTGCGGTCTGTGCACCACCAAGTGCATGTTCGACGCCATCCACCTGCATCGCGATCACCCCGAGGCCTCCGAAGGCTTCGTGTCCTGCGAGCAGCGCATCCCCGCTCTGATTCCTTACGTGGGCAAGCGTGCCGTTAAGATTGTCAAGCGCGCTGTCTCCGACAAATTCAATAAGTAAAAACCATAAAACCAGGGCTGCGTCCGCAGTCCTGGTTTTGATCGTTTCTCAACAGTCTGAAACCGGCTTGATCTCAGGACCAAGCCGGTTTTGTCATACAAGTTCGAGGTATTTTTTCAGTTCGTCCATGCTGTTTCTGGCGTCCAGATATCCCATATCATAGAGGGCGCCCAGTTTCTCCATGTCGCCTTCCAGACGGCTGATCTCCACCGGGCGGGAGGGGGCGATAACGAAGATGCGGCCGCTCTTTTCCAGCTCCAGAAGCTCTTCGCACTGTTTGTTGTAGTTCTCCGAGCTTTTCTCCAGTGCATCGGCGAACTCTGGATAGTTGCGGTAGACCGTATGTGCCGCAGCGTGGGATTTCCGGGGCGTCACTTCTTTTCGGAAATCTCTGGGTCTGGTGCGCACCACCACGACCTTCCGGAATTCCCGATCCAGCGCCCACTGGTAGGGAATCTTCACCGTGCAGCCGCCGTCCAGATAGGGGACACCGTCGATCATCACCGGCTCCGACAGATAGGGCATGGAGGCGGAAGCCTGGGCTGCCAGCACGATCTGGTCGCTTCTGCCGGTCTCAAAATACTCCGGCTTTCCGGTGGTGAGATTGGATGCCACGGCGATGAATCTGCGCTCCGGTCGGAGGAACCGCTCCTCATCGAAGGGATCAATGCCGGGCACATCGTCACCGAACATAAAGTCAAAACCGATCACGCCGTGATTGTTCTTCATGGCAGTGAGCCCCACATACCGGCTGTCATGTCGGTAAAGCAGATTCATTCTTGCCGCCCGGCCAATTTGACCGGAGACATAGCTCATACCGCTGAGTGCGCCGGCGCTGACGCCGATGGTGGTCTGCAGATTGATGTCCGCCTCCATCAGCGCATCCAGAACGCCCTCAGTATACATGCCGCGAAAGGCCCCGCCCTCCAGCGCCAGGCATCCGGGCACGATCCAGCATCTGGCACGGCCCTTCGGCATGGATTCCAGTCCGCTGTAAGTCGTATCGTTGAACATCACGTCGCATCCTTTCTGTTACTCATTTGACAACCATATTATATCGTACAATTTGTTGAAATTTCAATTGCGACAATGCGCGGAATTCCGGATTTGACTTGTAATTTTTTGTGCAGGGTGTTAAAATTATATATTATGCATGTAAAAGGGGGAATGGGCTTTGCCAAAGCTGCATGTGGTCTCGGATTATCAGCCTTCCGGTGACCAGCCGGAGGCCATCGACGCGCTGGCTGCGGGTCTGGAGGCCGGCATTGAGGAGCAGGTTTTGCTTGGCGTCACCGGCTCCGGCAAGACCTATACCATGGCGAAGGTCATCGAGCGTCTCCAGCGTCCCACGCTGGTGCTGGCCCACAATAAGACTCTGGCCGCCCAGCTCTGCGCGGAGTTTCGGGAGTTCTTCCCGGAGAATGCCGTGGAGTACTTCGTGAGCTATTATGACTATTACCAGCCGGAGGCCTATATTCCGCACACGGACACATTCATTGAGAAGGACGCCTCCATCAACGATGAGATCGAACGCCTGCGTCACAGTGCCACCTCCAGTCTCTTCGAACGGCGGGATGTGATTGTGGTGGCTTCGGTGAGCTGCATCTACGGTCTGGGCGATCCCATCGACTATGCCAACATGGTGATTTCTCTCCGTCCCGGTCAGCGGCGGGATCCGGAGGAGCTGATGCGCAAGCTGATCGATATCCGTTACGAGCGAAACGACATCGCCTTTGAGCGCAATATGTTCCGGGTCCGCGGCGACACCATCGATATTTTCCCGGCCTACGCCTCGGATCACGCGGTTCGGGTGGAATTCTTCGGAGACGAGGTGGATCGGATCTCGGATATCAACATCGTCACCGGCGCCCCAATCCGCACGCTGAACCATGTGGCGATCTATCCCGCCAGCCACTATGTCACCACGAAGGACAAGATGGCCCGGGCCATTGAGGAGATCCGGAGAGAATGCGACGAGCGGGAGGCCTGGTTCACCGCCAACGGCAAGCTGCTGGAGGCCCAGCGCATCCGCCAGCGCACAGACTATGACATTGAAATGATGCAGGAGCTTGGTTACTGCTCCGGCATTGAGAACTATTCCCGCATCATCTCGGAGCGCAAGCCCGGCAGCGCACCCATGACGCTGCTGGATTATTTCCCGGAGGATTTTATCCTGTTCGTGGATGAGAGCCATGTAACGCTCCCGCAAGTAAGGGCCATGTACCGCGGCGACCGCGCCAGAAAAGAGACTCTGGTGGAGTACGGCTTCCGGCTTCCGTCGGCTTTTGATAACCGTCCCCTGAAGTTTGAAGAGTTTCAGGATCGGATCAAACAGGCGGTCTATGTTTCTGCCACCCCTGGCGACTTCGAGCGGGAGCGGGCAGGCCAGATCGCCGAGCAGATCATCCGCCCCACAGGTCTGTTGGATCCGGAGATCGAGGTGCGGCCGGTGGAGGGCCAGATCGACGATCTGATCGGAGAGATCAACGACCGGGTGGAAAAGGGCCAGCGGACCCTGGTCACCACCCTTACAAAACGGATGGCGGAGGATCTGACAGAATACCTCGCCAACGCCGGCATCAAGTGCCGCTACATGCACCACGACATCAGTGCGCTTGAGCGTATTGAGATCATTCGCGACCTGCGCATGGGTGCCTTTGATGTGCTCATCGGCATCAACCTGCTCCGTGAGGGCCTGGATCTTCCGGAGGTGTCTCTGGTGGCCATACTGGACGCGGACAAGGAGGGCTTCCTCCGCAGCGAGACCAGCCTAATCCAGACCGTTGGCCGCGCTGCACGAAACGCAGAAGGCCGCGTCATCATGTATGCCGATAAGATCACCCCGGCCATGAACGCCGCCATCAGCGAGACAAACCGCCGCCGGGAGAAACAGCAGAAATACAACAAAGAACATGGTATCGTACCGAAGACCATCGTGAAAAACGTCCATGAGCTCATTGAGATTTCCAGTGATGTCACCGATGTCAGGCGCAAGGACGGCGTCAAGATGACTGCCCACGAGCGGAAGGCCGAGATCGAGCGGCTGGAGAAGGAAATGAAAAAGGCGGCTCAGATGCTGGAATACGAGTACGCCGCCATCCTCCGCGATCAGATCATCGAGCTGCGCGGCGAGAGGAGCTGAACCACCATGAAACTAATGATTCTAGACGGCAACAGCATCGTTAACCGCGCCTATTTCGGCATCCGGATGCTGAACGCCCCGGACGGAACCCCAACCAATGCGGTCTATGGCTTTCTCACGATCCTGCGTCGAATGCTGGAGCTGGAGAAGCCGGACGCCCTGTGTGTGGCTTTCGATTTGAAGGCGCCCACTTTCCGTCACAAGCAGTATGCGGGTTACAAGGCCCAGAGAAAGCCCATGCCGGAGGATCTGGCGGTGCAGATGCCGATCCTGAAAGAGGTTCTGGACGCCATGCACATCCGGCGGCTGGAGCTTGAGGGCTGGGAGGCCGACGATCTGCTTGGCACCGTGTCCCGGATCTGTGAGGGTGCGGGCTGGCAGTGCACCGTTGTCACCGGCGACAAGGACAGCTTCCAGCTGATTACAGACAAGACTCACGTCTGCCATGTGAAGAGCCGCATGGGCAAAACCGAGACCATTGATTATTCGCCTTCCGTGTTCCAGGAGGAGTATGGCTTCGATCCCATCCGCATGATCGACTTGAAGGCCCTCATGGGCGACGCCTCGGACAACATTCCCGGCGTGCCCGGCATCGGAGAGAAAACCGCCAAGGATCTGCTGGTGCGGTTCCATACCCTGGAAGAGATCTACCAGGATCCGGAAGCGCTGGATGTAAAGCCCGGAGTGAAGAAAAAGCTGTTGGAAGGAAAGGACAGCGCGTTCCTGAGCTTTGACCTTGCAACCATCCGCACGGACGCGCCGATCGAGTTTTCACCGGATGCGGCGATCTGGAATCGGGACTTTCAGCCGGAGCTGTATGATCTGTTCCTTCGTCTCGGGTTCTCGAAGTTCATCGAGCAGTGGGGATTGAAGCCCAACGAGGAATCTGCGCAGCCGGAGCAGTTCACCGGTGAGGTCACCTCGGTTTTGATCAAAGATGAGACCGATGCTTCAGAGGCATCCAAAACGCTGAAAGAAAACGGAAAACCGGCATATTACTGGTGTCAGCCGGAGCTGGATATGGTCGCCATCCATATGGATCAGGGCGATGACGCGGTTGGCTATTTCCTCCGTCGTGATGATTTCAGCGGCGACTATGATGCTGCCCTTCGTCTGCTGTTCGATCCGGCAATTCATAAGGTCGGACACAACATCAAAAACATCCAAAAGGCTTTGCTGAACCTGGGCGTGGAGCCGAACGGCTGGGTATTCGACACGGCGCTGGCTGCCTATCTGCTGGACGCTACCGCAGGGAGCTATGAGATCCGCAGCCTCTGTGTGAAATACTGCGGCTTTGAGCCCTGGAGACCGGAATCCGGTGAGGATCAGATGTCCCTTTTGGATGAGCCCGCTGCGGATGGGGCTGCCCTTCTCGGAGAGCAGCTGAGTCTGGCGACATCCCTGGCCTGTCTCCATGAGGCCATGGAGCAAAAGCTGGATGCACTGGGCATGACGAAGCTGTATTATGAGATTGAGCTGCCCCTCTGCCCGGTGCTGGCAAAGATGGAGCTGGCAGGCTTTTTGGTGGATCGGCAGGCATTGATCGACTTTGGCGACAGTCTGACCGACGAGATCCAGCGGCTGCAGCAGAGCATCTGGAGCTATGCGGGGGAGGAATTCAACATCCAGTCTCCCAAGCAGCTGGGCCACGTGCTGTTTGAGGTTTTGATGCTGCCTGCGGGAAAGAAAACCAAAACCGGCTGGAGCACCAATGCTGACGTGCTGGACAAGCTCCGCGGCAAGCACCCGATCATTGAAGAGATTCTGGATTATCGTGTGCTCACGAAGCTGAAAAGCACCTACGCGGAGGGCCTCTTGAAGGAGATCTCCGAGGATGGCCGCATCCACACCAGTTTCCAGATGACCGTCACCGCCACGGGGCGTCTCAGCTCTACGGAGCCGAATCTCCAGAACATCCCCATTCGGCGTCCACAGGGTGCTGAAATCCGGAAGATGTTCGTTCCGGAACCGGGGAAGGTGCTTGTAGATGCGGACTACAGCCAGATCGAGCTGCGGCTTTTGGCCCATATCTCCGAGGACGAAACCATGATCAGCGCCTTCCGAAGCGGGGAGGACATCCATGCGGTCACGGCGTCTCAGGTATTCAATGTGCCTCTTCCGGAGGTCACCAGCCTCATGCGCTCCAGAGCCAAGGCGGTGAATTTCGGCATCGTCTACGGCATCTCCGCCTTCTCGCTGGCGCAGGATATCGGCGTGTTCCAGAACGAGGCCAAGGCTTATATGGAGAACTATTTTGCAAAGTATCACGGCGTGCGGGAGTATATGAACCGCATCAGGGAACAGGCCAAAACCGACGGCTATGTGACCACGCTGTTCGGCCGCAGACGGGATCTGCCGGAGCTCAAGAGCAGCAACTTCAACATGCGCAGCTTTGGCGAGCGTGTGGCGCTGAACATGCCCATCCAGGGTACGGCCGCCGACATCATCAAGCTGGCCATGGTACGGGTCGCAAATCGAATCGAGTCAGAGCGGCTGGAGGCGAGACTTCTGCTGCAGGTGCATGACGAGCTGATCGTTGAGTGCCCGGAGTCGGAGGCAGAGACCGTGAAAGCCCTTCTGAAAGAAGAAATGGAAAACGTGGTGTCTTACAGTGTACCCCTTCTGGTGGACGCTAAAATCGGCCGCAGCTGGGCGGAGGCGCATTGATGGAGTACACGATTCGAAGTGCCGGCGTGGCAGATCTGGACGCTCTGGAGCGGCTGGAAGCGCTCTGCTTCTCTACGCCCTGGAAGCGTTCCACGCTGGAATGGTTCCTGCCGGATGACCGCCATGAATTTCTGCTGGCGGTGCAGGGGGAGACCATTCTCGGCTATATCAATCTGCTCCATGTGATGGACGAGGGCTATATCGGCAATGTGGCCGTGCATCCCGATTATCGAAGAAACGGCATCGGCGCCGCGCTGGTGAAGGCCATGCTGAAGCGTTCCGAGGAACTGGAGCTGCTCTTTGCCACTTTGGAGGTGCGCGACAGCAACGAGCCCGCCATCAACCTCTATGCCTCCCACGGATTTGAATCCGTGGGGCGGCGCAAAGGCTACTATGATCGCCCCAAAGAGGATGCGATCCTGATGACATATTATTGGAAGGAATTAGACTGACATGATCATTCTCTCCGTTGAATCCTCCTGTGACGAGACCGCCGTTGCCCTGGTGCGCGACGGTCGGGAGGTGCTGACCGACCAGATCTTCTCCCAGGCCGCCCTTCACGCGGTCTACGGCGGTGTTGTGCCGGAGATCGCCTCCAGAAGCCATGTGGAGGTCATCTCTCAGCTTGCCGACCGCGCCCTGGCAGAGACCGGGTTGACCCGCGCGGACATCGACGCTGTGGCCGTCACCTGCGCCCCCGGCTTGATCGGCGCACTGCTGGTAGGTGTCAACTTTGCCAAATCTGCAGCCCTGGCGCTGGGGGTGCCGCTGATCCCGGTACACCACATCCGCGGCCATATTGCAGCCAATTACATCGCCTATCCGGAGCTGGAACCGCCTTTTGTGTGTCTCGCCATCTCCGGCGGCAACACGCTGATCGTGGACGTGCGGGATTATACGGATATGCACATTCTCGGCGCCACGCGAGACGACGCAGCAGGGGAGTGCTTCGACAAGACCGCCCGGGTGCTGGGACTTCCGTATCCCGGCGGAAAGCCCATTGACGAGCTCTCCAAAGGCGGCGACGATCAGAAATACCAGCTTCCCATCGGCCATGTGGATGGGCATCCCTATGATATGAGCTTCTCCGGTTTGAAGACTGCAGTCATCAATCTGGCCCACAACGCCGAACAGAAAAATGAGCCTCTGGACAGAGCGTCTCTGGCCGCCAGCTTTTGCCGTGCTGTCAGCGACAGTCTGGTGCCGAGAGCCATGGATGCGGTGCGGGCTTTGGGCTACGGAAAGCTTGCCGTGGCCGGCGGCGTTGCGGCCAACTCCCGAATCCGCAAGGATTTTGAGACCGCTTGTGAAAAGGAAGGCGTGGAGCTCTATGTTCCGCCGCTGAAGCTATGCGGAGACAATGCGGCCATGATCGGCTGCCAGGCCTACTATGAATTACAGAAAGGCATCGTGGCAGGAAGCGATCTGAATGCCTGGGCCAATTTGGATCTCAGTGAGGAGTATCCCTATGAGCAGCCATGACGGCGCCCGCGAGCGGCTCAGAGAGCGGTTCTGGCGGGGCGGTCTGGATGGATTCCCGGATGTTCACGTTTTGGAATTGCTTTTGACCTTTGCCATTCCGCGAAGAGAGACCAACACCATCGCCCACGGGCTGCTGGAGCATTTCGGCAGCCTATCTGCCGTGTTTGAGGCTTCGAAAGAGGAATTGGAACAAATCAAAGGTGTGGGGGAGAATGCTGCCGCGCTCATCAAGCTGATCCCGGAGTTGGATCGTCGGTATCATATGTCGAAGTCCGGTGATGTGCAGAAGATCATGAGCAGTGATGACGCCGGGAGGCTTCTGATTCCGCGCTACCGCCACGCCAGGGAGGAGATCGTCTATCTGATTACCCTGGACAGCAAGCGGGAGCTGATCGCCTGTGAGGAGATCGGCCGCGGCACACTGGACGAAGCCCATGTGTCGATCCGCACCATCGTGGAGACTGCCCTGCGCCGGAATGCGGCATATGTGATCCTTAGTCACAACCATGTGGATGGCATCGCGCTGCCCTCCATGCAGGATAAGCGCACCACGGAAACCATCCGGCAGGCCCTGCGGTACGTGGGCATCACACTGTCGGATCACATCATCGTTGCGGGAGAGGACTATGTGTCCTTCGTGGACAGTGGTCTGCTGGGCACAATATGGCCCGGGTAAAATCCTGCACTTTCCTTGTCAAGTATTTTTTTGGAATTTTAGTTTTGCATATTTTCTGAGATTATGAAAACCGATTTCTCAGAAAAATAGAAACAAAATATCGTTTCAAGTTTGGAAATAACAGACAGCATTTCTCAAAACTGTTCTAATTACAAGGTTGTTTGGCTGTTGAAAAACCGGTGGAAACTGTTGATAACTCTCCGGTAAATATCCACTTGAAAAAATTATGGAAACCTTCTGAAACTCTTTTGTTACGAAAAACATCGCTTTTTTCCGGCAAAAATGCCTTGATTCCATTGACTTCCTGAAGAAAAAAGTTACTGTGCAATTTTTGCACAAGTAAACCTTTGTTCGGATTTGCGAATTCATTTATGCATAGACCGGCATTTTTTGCAGCATTATTACTCGTTGTTATTATTTCTCGATGAATTCGACAAAAATCGGCTGTTTGGAGGCTGATTTATGAAAAAACATATCCTTGCAGTTTTGGCCGCCGGATCCCTTTGGGGCACCATGGGCATGTTCACACGAACCCTTGCCACCATCGGCATTGATTCCACTGGGGCGATTCTGGTTCGCTGTTTGCTTTCGGCGGTGTTTTTCGGCATTACCATTCTGGTGACGGACCCGTCTCAATTCAAGATTCGCCTGAAAGACTTCTGGTGCTTTTTCGGCAGTGGTGTTTGCAGTCTGCTGTTCTTCACCTTTTGCTATTTCCACGCCATCAATTTGATGAGCCTGTCTGCGGCCGCCATTTTGCTCTATACGGCCCCCAGCATCGTTATGCTGCTGTCTGCGCTGCTGTTCCATGAGCGGGTGACGAAAACAAAGCTCGCGGCGCTGGTGCTCGCTTTTGCAGGCTGCTGTCTGGTCTCCGGCATCATGGGGGGCGACACCCGCATTACCCTGGCGGGACTGCTCTTCGGTCTGGGCAGCGGATTTGGCTATGCGCTTTACAGTATTTTCGCAAGATTCGCGCTGCTCCGCGGCTACGGCAGCAACACGGTGAACTTCTACTCCTGCCTGCTGGCGGGGCTGGGCGCATGCCTGATCTCCAATCCGGGGAACTATGCCGCGGCCTTCACTGCCAGCTGGGGCAACGCGCTGTTTTGTCTGCTGACGTCTGCGGTGACCTGTTATCTGCCCTACCTGCTCTATACCTATTCGCTCACCGGACTGGAAAACGGAAAAGCCTCCGTTCTTGCCTCGGTGGAACCCATGGTGGCAACGCTGCTGGGCGTCTTTGTTTACCATGAAAAAATGACGGTCTGGAGCCTGCTGGGGCTGATGCTGGTGCTGACGGCGATTGTGCTGTTGAATCGAAAGCCGCAGGAACAGTTGAAAGAATCATAAAGGATCGACTTCAGAAAGGAGGGAATGCCTTGGCCAATACGAGAAAAGCCTGCTGCTTCACCGGGCACCGGGAGAAGAAGCTCCCCTGGGGCAGCGATGAACAGGATGCACGCTGTCTGCGGCTGAAGCAGACCCTCTATGACGCCGCGGAGTGCGTGTATGCCGAGGGAGTGCGTCATTATATCTGCGGCATGGCCAGCGGCTGTGATCTCTATTTCCTGGAGGCGGTGCTGAAGCTTCGAGAAAAACACCCGGAGATCAGTGTGGAGGCGGCGATCCCCTATGAGGGACAGGCGGATCGGTGGCGCAGCGCTCTGCGCGGAAAGTACCTGGAGCTTTTGCGGCGCTGTGACTATCAGACTCTGGTGCAGCAGAACTACACGAGAGACTGCATGATGCGCCGCAACCGCTATATGGTGGATCATGCGAATGTATTGATCGCCGCCTACAGCGGAGAACCCGGCGGCACCATGAACACCATGCTCTACGCCATGCGGCGCGGACTTGACATTATTGAGATCCCAATCGAACAGGCATGATTCGTTCGTTTCCGGCATAGGCTTCCTTATCACGAACAAAAGGGGAGCGAGCCATGAAGCGAACGATTCGTTTTTTGATCTGTGCTGCGCTGTTTCTTACGCTGACCGGTGTGAAGCTGGTGTCGCCAGCCGCAGCAGCAGTGGTGCGTGACACGATCCTGCCGGTTTTGGAACGGGATGACGACTTTTCCAAAATACAGTCGCTGCTTCCGAAGGAGCACAGTGCCGCCGTGGGAACCTACTGCCGCCAGGTGCCGCCGATGGATCAGACAAAGGCCTTCTTGAATCACCTTGGGCATGACTATTTTGCAGCACTTCCGGTGGCGCAGTCCCCGAATCCAACGCCCACGCCATCACCGGATCCGAAGCTCCTTGCGGCAGAGGCGGCAAAGACGGTGTTTCTGGAGCGTCAGGCGGAATTCTCCGATTACGATCTACCGGAAAACGTAAGCTATGATGTGCTTTCACTGCCTTTTGCGGAGACTTCACCAGTGGCGCTGTGTACCTCCTCCGGCTTCGGTTTCCGGCTTCATCCCATCGACGATGTGGTGAGGTTTCACTACGGGACCGATTTCGCCGCAGATACCGGGACAGAGATCCTGGCCTTTGCCGATGGCGTGGTGCTGGCGGCAGGGGAGGACGCAGGCTACGGAAACTACGTGAAGCTGGATCACGGGGACGGTTTCGTCACCCTTTACGGTCATTGCAGTGAGCTTCTGGTCAGCGAAGGGGAGCCCGTCCGGATGGGGCAGCCCATAGCACTGGTGGGAGAGAGCGGCCACGCCACGGGGCCGCATCTGCACTTTGAGCTGATCCACAATGGGGTCTATCTGAATCCCGAGTTTTATCTTTCGGCTTGAAGCACATCGATCTTCAGCCGGGAGCGGCTCTGTTGTTCGGTATTCTCCTGTTTTCACTGACACCCTCGGAGCTGCTGGCTCTGACGCTTGCCGCAGCGGTGCATGAGCTGGGGCATCTTCTGATGCTGCGGATGCTGGGGATTCGCGTTTTCGGCCTCACCCTCGCCGTGACCGGCCCGGTGCTTCGCTGTGAGCGCGCCGCAGTCTGGTATGAAGATCTGCTTGCCGCGCTCTCCGGTCCGATGGCCGGCCTGCTGCTGTGGGGGAGCGCCGTTTCACGATGGCCACTTTTGGGTGAGATCAGTCTGTTCTTATCCATATTAAATTTGCTTCCCATTCTACCGCTGGACGGCGGCCGTGCACTATTGGCGGTTTTGCGCCATCAATTTGATGAAACCATCGCGGAAAGAATCTGCACGACAGTGAGCGGTTTGCTCTGCGGCGCCATGCTGTTCGGCGGTTTCCTCGCAGCTGCTTCCGGCTACGGGATCACCTTGGCGGTTTTTGCTGGGTGGATGGCGGTGCTGGCTTGCCAATCGCATGGAATTGTTGTAAAATAGAAAAAATCAACCGAAACGGAGAAAACATCTATGGATGCTAGATTGGAGCGCATTCTCCCCAAAGTACAAAAGCCCGCGCGCTATGTGGGGGGAGAATACCACCAGATCATAAAAGACAAGGCAGAAGTGGACCTGCGGATGGCTTTCTGCTTCCCGGATGTCTATGAGATCGGCATGTCCAACATCGGCATGCGGATTCTGTATGACGTGATCAACCGGATGCCCGGTGTCTGGTGCGAACGTGTCTTTGCCCCCTGGGGAGATATGGACACCGAGATGCGCAAGGCCGGGATCCCGCTCTACGCTTTGGAGAGCGGAGATCCGGTCTCAGAATTTGACGTGCTGGGCTTCTCAGTTGGCTATGAAATGGCCTATCCGGCGGTTTTGAACATGCTGGATCTGGCCGGAATTCCGCTCAGAAGCGCGGATCGGCCGAATCTGACGCCGCTGGTCTTTGCAGGCGGCACCAGCTGCTGCAATCCCGAGCCCATGGCGCCTTTCTTCGATCTCATGGTCGTGGGAGAGGGGGAAGAGGTGGATTGCGAACTGCTGGAGCTCTTCCGCACTGCGCAGAAATCCGGCTGGAGCAAAATGCAGTTTCTCGAGGCAGCAGCACAGATCCAGGGCATCTATGTTCCTGTATTCTACGAGCAGGAATACAATGAAGACGGCACCCTCAAAACGGTACACACTACGCACAATGCACCTTCAAGAGTGACCAAGCGGATCATCGAGGATCTGGATGCCTGCCCGTTTCCCACTCATCCCATCGTTCCCTCTACCGAGATCGTCCATGACCGCGTAAACGTGGAGCTCTTTCGCGGCTGCATTCGTGGCTGCCGATTCTGCCAGGCGGGCTATGTCTATCGCCCGGTGCGGCCGAGAAAGCCGGAGACCCTGATCCGGCAGGGCATTGAAGCTTTGAAAAGCACCGGCTATCAGGAGGCGACGCTCCTGAGCCTCTCCAGCAGCGACTATCGTCCTTTGTCCGATCTCTGCGATGGGATGCTGGAGTACTGCGAGCCCCGCAGCATCAGCCTTTCGCTGCCCAGCCTGCGCGCGGATAACTTTTCGATGGACATCATGAGCCGTCTGCAGAAGGTGCGAAAAGGTGGCTTGACCTTCGCTCCCGAGGCCGGGACCCAGCGGCTGCGGGACGCCATCAATAAAAATGTCACAGAGGAAGACCTCTTAAACTCCTGCCGCGTGGCCTTTGAGGGCGGCTGGAACGGTGTGAAGCTCTATTTCATGCTCGGGCTCCCGACGGAGACGGACGAGGATGTGCTCGGCATTGCGGAACTGGCCAACCGGGTGCTCCACTGCTGGCGGCAGTATGCCAAATTCAAAAACCGCGGCGTGCGCATCACGGTCTCCACCTCCTGCTTTGTGCCGAAGCCCCACAGCCCCTTCCAGTGGGAGGCACAGGTGACCATGGCAGAGTATCAGCGGAAGGTGAATCTGCTGCGGGAGAACATCCGCGCCAGGAACGTCACCTACAACTGGCACGACCCGGACACCAGCTTCGTGGAAGCGGTGCTCTCCAGAGGAGACCGCAAAATCTCGGACGTTATCGAGCACGTCTGGAGACATGGCGGCAATCTGGAGGCATGGGGTGACTACTTCTCCTTTGAACGCTGGCTGAACGCTTTTCAGGACTGCGGCGTGGATCCCTATTTTTACGCCTGCAGGGAGCGCGGAGAAGACGAGATCATGCCTTGGGAGGTCATCGATATGGGCGTCACCCGCAGACACCTTCGCCACGAGCGGGATCAGGCCTACAAGGCGGTCCTTTCTCCGGACTGCCGGAAGCAGTGCACCGCCTGCGGAGCGCTGAAGCTGATGACAAAGGGAGGCTGCTGCGATGCCTGAGAAACTGAGAATGCGGTTTTCCAAAACCGGGCGTGCCATCTGGCTGAGCCATCTGGACCTGATGCGCACCATGCAGCGTGCGTTCCTCCGTGCGGATTATCCGCTGAAATACTCCGAGGGTTTTAACCCTCATGCGCAGATCTCCATTTTGCTGCCGCTGTCGGTGGGTGTTTCTAGCGTCTGTGAGCTGATGGATTTTCAGCTGAAGGAGGATGTGGATCTCAGTGAACTCCCGGCGCGTCTGACAGCCGTGATGCCGGAGGGGATCGTGGTTCATGAGGCCTACCCCATGGAAAACAAGGCCAAATTCCTCAAGTGGCTCAAAGTTACTGCCAGACTTGAGTATGATGACCGGGATCCGGAGGAAATGGCCGCCGGACTGACGGAGTTTTATGCCCGCGACAGCATCGTCATTACCAGAAAGACCAAGCGCGGCGAGGGGGAGACAGACATCGTCCCTGCCATTCAGTCGCTGCAGGTGAAAGCAGGGGAGAAGCAGGTGGATCTGGAAGCAGTGATCTCCGCACAAGAGCCCACTTTGAACCCGGATCATCTGATCGCGGCGCTGCGGCAGCTGAAGCCGGAACTGGCGCCGGACTTTGCCGCATTTACCCGACAGGAAGTTTATTTCGAAAACGGGGAAGTGTTCCGCTGAATGACCGCCGAGGAGCGAATTGAAATCTTTGAGAATCTGCCGGTGCCGCAAGCTGTGCGCCGGCAGATCATTGCATGCCGAAAACCACTCGTTAGACGAGTGGTTCAAAAGAGCTTAAGCGGTGAGGAAAACAAAGAAACTCCTTTTGCTGTATAATCGGAAGTGCGGTCTGCCAACTGCACTACAAGAAAACAGCAAAAGGAGGACATTCAAGATGGGCTT
>CADCQK010000162.1 GCA_902803575.1 Oscillospiraceae bacterium | reverse complement strand
GAAGTTCCAGTTGAAGGTCTGCATGATCTGAACGACGGTGTTGCAGATCAGGATGATGGTGGCGGCCTCGATGATGTAGGCCTTGGCGCGCTCCATCATGGACTTGAAGGCGAACTTCAGGCTGGGAACCTTGAACTTCGGCAGCTCCATGATGAAGAAGGACTTTCTGTACTTATAGCCGGTGATGGCCTTGATGAGCAGAGCGCCCAGGAAGATCAGCAGCAGGCCGAAGAAATAGCTCAGGGTACTGACCCAGCCGGCTCCCGCGAAGAACGCGCCGGCGAACAGGGCGATGACGGGGATCTTTGCGCCGCAGGGGATGAAGGTGGCGAGCATGGAGGTGGCGCGACGCTCACGCTCGTCGCGGATGGTGCGGCAGGACATGATGGCCGGAATGCCGCAGCCGGTGCCGATGACCACAGGGATGACGGATTTGCCGGAGAGGCCCACCCGCTTGAAGATCGGGTCCATCACGGCGCTGACGCGGGCCATGTAGCCGCTGTCCTCCAGCAGAGCGATCAGGAAGTACATGACCATGACCAGCGGCAGGAAGCCGATGACGGCGCCTACGCCGCCGACGATGCCGTCCGCCAGCAGAGCGGAGAGGATCGGGGGTGCGCTTTCCAGCTGGGTGGCGACCCATTCCTGGAACATTTCGATGTAACCCACCAGCCAGTCGGCGATGATGGGGCCCAGCCATGCCTGGGAGACCCAGAACACGAACCACATGACAGCCGCGAAGATCAGGATGCCGGCGATGGGATTCAGAAGGATCTTATCGGCGGTGTCCTGCTTGTTGACCTGGGCGGATTTGGTCTTCCGCTTCTCGATCTTGGAGACGATGTCGTTGACGAATTTGTAGCGCTTGCGGTCTTCCTTATCCACGGCGTTCTTGTCGTGGAGGTCGATGTCCGCCTGCAGATAGGGCGCCTTCTGGGTGGTGCCGTTCAGAGAGACGGCCTTTTCCACGACCTCGGCGAGCCCCTTGTTTTCAGTGGCGGTGGTGCTCACCACGGGGCAGCCCAGCTTCTGTTCCAGGGCGGCCACGTCGATGGTGGTGCCTTCCTTGGCGTTGATGTCCGCCTTGTTCAGCGCGACAACCACGGGAATGCCCAGCTCCAGCAGCTGCGTGGTGAAGAACAGGCTGCGGCTCAGGTTGGTGGCGTCCACGATGTTGATGATCACGTCCGGGTGCTCGTTGCGGACATACTCGCTGGTGATGCCCTCTTCCGGCGTGAACGGGGACATGGAGTAAGCACCGGGCAGGTCGACGGCGATGGCCTCGGTGCCCTTGGTAAACTCACTCTTGATGGGGTACTCCTTGCGTCCTACCGTAACACCGCCCCAGTTGCCCACTTTTTCACTTCTGCCTGTGACGGCATTGTAGATCGTGGTTTTGCCGCTGTTGGGGTTGCCGGCAAAAGCAATTCTCATACAATCATCCTCCTTTATATCGACCAATCGAATCAGATCACCACAGCTTCCGAAAGAAGCTGATCCAGATTGTATCTTCCGTCTTTGATGACGACGACGCAGCTCTTTTTGCCCTTGGAAACGATGGTGATGGGCTCGCCGCTGTAGCAGCCGAGACGGAACAGAAACGCGTTCATCTCGTCGTCATCGGTCTTGATCTCTTTGATCTCGTAGGTTTTTCCGATCTCACCTTCCAGTAAGGTCATCGGGGCATTCTCCTTTCCTCGCGTCCCGCCGGAATCGGTTCCGGCAGTGAACCGCTTTCGCGCGCTCTGCTTCCCCGCAGAGGCACGGCAGCAGCGCTGAACATATTTTAGTATAAACTAAAAGCAGTTGCCTTCATCTAACCATCAGGTAGTATATCATCATAGTTAGCAAAATGCAACCCCTTTTTTCACCATTTTTCATTTCTGTTTCCCTATTTCGGAAAAGAAAACAGCCACCCTTTCGAGTGGCTGTTGAAAAAACAGATTGGATCAGTTGGTCAGCAGCTTTGACTGGACTCTGGTGAACACCAGCATGCAGAGCATGCAGCCGGCGCAGCCGCCGATGGAGAGCGTCCCGCCTCCCGCTGCAGCAGAGGCGAAGCCCGCCGCACAGATGCAGCCCAGGTGGCCGATCAGGTGGATCAGCGGCTCCCGCAGCACCGCCCGGTCGTTCAGCAGTCTTACATACACCAGCCAGCTGCCCGCAAGAGTCACCAGCGCCGCGGCGCCCAGCCAGAAGCGAAGTACCAGCAGCACGATCAGTGCCGCCGCCATGGTCCCCGCCGCCGGCAGTACCGCCAGCACGCCGCCCACAGGCTCCGGGATGGCGGTTTTCTGCTTCCGGTAGGCGAAAACTGCTGCCAGCGCACAGATCAGTCCGACGCCGAAGAGGATCCCGCCGGTCCATCCCTGCTCCCAGACTGCCGACAGGACTCCGGTCTCATAGCGCAGGGCCAGAAAGCTCAGCACCGCGGCAGATGCAGCCAGCACCGACGGCAGCGCAGCAAGGATCCGCTGCTTCCCGCCCATCGCCATGGGAAGGTCTGCGTTTTTCTTCATGGAGGCTGGAAGCCAGCACAGCAGCAGCTGCGCCAACGCCAGCACACAGGCCGCCCAGGCCCCCGGCAGAGTGCCCACTCGGAGCAGGTAATACAAAATCACCCCGGCCGCGCCCGCGGACAGGAGCACAGATTCCAGCAATCTCGCCTCCGGCAGATGCATTCTCCGCCGCACCACGCCGCAGAGATAATACACCGCGGCGCCGACGGCAAGGACGCCCGCCACCCGCCAGATGTAGACGTTTCGGGTGTGACCGGGGTCATCCCCCAGCACCGAGGCCTCCGATCTCAAGAAGGCGCTGGCCGCCGTCTGCAGCTGGTCCTCCGAAAGCTCCGAGACGCTGCCGTCCCGCTCCGCCTTCTCGATGATCTGGCTTTGGGTCATGACGCCGCTCTCCAGTGCCGATCTGGCGGCGGCGATGGCGTTGGGCCCCTGCTGGCTCAGCCGCAGATAGCGCACCTCCGCCTCCGGCATCAGCGCCTCCAGTGCGGAGAGATCCGCATCGGCTTTCAGGGTGCAGACGCCGTTTTCGTCTTCATAGGCTTCCGAGAGGGTTTTATAATCCCCGGTGCTCATGAACAGCCGCAGATCGCTGAAGGTCTGGCTCCGCAGCCGCTCCGGCACCATGGAGGTATAGCCGCTTTTCCGGACGCCTACGTCCAGCAGACGGGCCGCGCAGACCGGATACAGGAGCAGGCACAGGGTCTGCACCAGCGCCATGATCAGCACGGGGATCGATATTTTCTTCATGCCTGCCCTCCTTTCCTCATTCCGAGAGGCCCGCATGGGCGTGCAGGTCAAAGATCAGTTCAATGAAGCTGGGCCAATAGGGCGCAAACTCCCCCGCGCTCAGCATTTGCAGGATCTCTTCCTTCGTGGCCCATTTCGCGTCCTGCACCTCGCCTTTCTGCAGCGTCACTGCCTCCATGGGCGCGTCGCAGTCCACGATGTAATAGTCGTCAAAGCCGCCGGGAAAGGACAGCGTCACCGCCGCAGCGCCGGGAAGCTCGATCTCCAAACCCAGCTCCTCCTTCACTTCCCGCACAGCGGCATGGCGCGGCCTCTCCCCTGCCAGCACACCGCCGCCCACGGAGAAGTCCCAGTATTCGGGATAGCTCCGCTTGCTGCGGTCCCGCTGCTGGATCAGAAGCTCGCCCTTTCGATTGAACAGGCAGGCGTGGATCACCAGCTGGCAGTCCGTGTCCGCGTGCCGCTCGCCCCGCACCAGCGTCGTGCCGGTCAGGCGCCGATCCAGATCATAGACGTCAAACTTCTCCATCACAGCACCAGCCCCGTCAGCGTAAGCACGGCGCCGTTGAAGATCGCCATATCCGCCAGATTCCAGATCCGCCGGTTCAGCAAATCCACCTTCTGATCCACCCCGTGGAGATAATCCGTGACACAGCCCCGCTGAACCCGCTCAATCAGATTCGCCAGGGCGCCGCCGGTAAGCAGTCCCATCCCCAGTCGGGTCAGGGCGGAAGCGGGTACAACTGTGTTCACCATGAACGCGCCGGAGATCGCCGCCAGATTCGCCAGGGTCTGCCAGGTCATGACCACCTTCGGTTTCTCCGCAAAGCGGCTGCCGACGAGGCCGTAATTGTGCGCCCGCCGCAGTTCCACGCCGCCGGACACCGGTTTCGGATAAAATGCCGCCGGGGCAGCGTTCACCCGCCGCCGCACAATGGCCTCGGTGCCGATCACCGCCGCCGCAGCCGAAAGGGTCAGTACCATGTCCGCACCTCCGCCATAAGAATCTTCTGAATGATTAGTGTACCACACTTTTGCAAAAAAAGCGAGTCTCCGACGAAAATCGTAAACAAAATCAAAATTTTCCGCTTTTCTCTTGCATTATGCAGGAAAATGTCGTAAGATTGATTCAGTTTTTTGAACTAATTCCGGAGGAATCAACCATGAAGCATCTGTTTATTGTCAATCCCGTGGCCGGCGGCAAGGATCGTACCGCGGAAGTCAACGCGGCGGTGCAGGCAGTTCTGGGCCCCACGGGCTTGCAGTATGAAGTCTATGTGACCAAGGGTCCCCGGGACGCTGAGGTGAAGATCAAGGCCGACGCAGCCACCGAGGAGGATCTCCGGGTCTTTGCCTGCGGCGGCGACGGCACCCTGAACGAGTGCGTCAACGGCGCGGCGCTGCTGCCCAATGTCTCCGTGACCCAGTACCCCGGCGGCACCGGCAACGATTTTCTCCGGATCTTCGGAGACGGCACCGAGAAGTTCCGGGATCTGAAGGAGCTGATCTACGGTGAGATCCGCAAGTTCGATCTGATCGAGACCTGCGGCCGCTACAGCATCAACATCTGCTCCGTGGGCGCCGACGCGAGGATCGGCACCGACGTGCACAAATACAGCAACATCCCGGTGCTGGGCGCCGGTTCCATGGCCTATGTGACCAGTCTGGTAGTGAATGTGTTCAAGGGTCTGAACATGCCCGTGAAGGTCCGCTGCGGCGACTTCGAGTATGAGGGTAGCTCCGCCCTGATCTGCGCCTGCAACGGGCAGTATTACGGCGGCGGCTTCCACCCCACCTCGGATTCCCGTCCGGACAACGGCTCTCTGGAATTCCTGATCGTGAAGCATGTGAAGCTCATCGAGTTCCCCGCGCTGATCGGCAAGTATTCCTCCGCACGCTGGCGGGAGCTGCCGAAGGAGAAGATCACGCACATCACCGGCAGCCATCTGGAGATCGAGACCCCGGAGCCCGTCGTCATCAACATCGACGGCGAGGCCCTTTACAGAGACAAGATCAATTTCACCCTGGTCCCCAACGCCGTCAACTTCATCGTCCCGAAGAATCTGGCGTTCTTCCAGTAACAGACCTCATAAAGATCACACCCTGCTTCCGAGGAAGCAGGGTGCTTTTTCGTTTGATCGTGTTATCCGATGGTCATTCTGGCGGCGTCGCTGATGACCTCGTTGCCGAACTGGTCGGTGACGATGCAGCGCACCATGCGGTTGTTCTTCGCTTTCGTCAGCTTCGTGCTGTAGGAGGCGTCCTTCACGGAGCTGTTGGTCCAGGTTTCGCCGCCGTCATCGCTGACCTGCCACTGGTAGGCCAGGCCCGCGCCCGTGGCCGTCACCGTGAACTTTGCTGTGGTGTTCACCTTGCCCACATAGTCCTGCGGCTGAGAGGTGATGGCGGCCGCTTTGATCTTCATGCTGACCGCGTCACTGGTGAGGGTGCAGCCCTCGGCGTCCGTCACGATGCAGCGCACCATGCGCTCGTGCTTCGCCGCCGTGAGCTTCGTGGAATACTTGGTTGCCTTCACCGAGCTGTTGCTCCAGGTCTCGCCGCCGTCGTCGCTGATCTGCCACTGGTAGGTGACGTTCTCCCCCGCAGCGCCGATGGTGAATTTCGCCGTGGAGTTCACCTTGCCCTCGTAGTCCTTCGGCTGGACGGTGATGGTCAGCTCCGGTCTCATCCGCAGAGTCGCGCTGGCGCTGGTGGCCTGGTTGCCGTACTGATCCGTCACTACACAGCGGTAGAGTCTCCCGTCCACGGCCTCGGTGATCTTGCACACCGCCACGGCCGAGGTGTTGCCGGAGGCAGTCCAGGTCTCGCCGTTGTCATCGCTGTACTCCCAGAGGTAAGTCAGTCCGTCGCCCTCGGCCTCCACATAGAATCTGGCGATCCGTCCCACCTTGCCGGTGCAGTCCGCCGGGGACGCGGTGAGCGCCAACTCCACCGGCTCTGCAGTAGGTTCCACAGTGGGTTCCACGGTGGGCTCAACAGTCGGTTCCACAGTCGGCTCGACTGTCGGTTCCACAGTGGGTTCCACGGTAGGCTCAACCGTCGGTGCCACGGTAGGCTCAACCGTCGGTGCCACGGTGGGTTCCGGAGTCGGCGTCGGGGCCGGATGATCATACTGGAAGACCGGATAAGGATAGCTGCCGCTCCCCATGGTCCAGACAGTGTCAAAGTCGAAGCCGACGAAGGCCGCCTGCCGCGCCATCCGGGCGTCGGTAAGCTTCACGGAGGAATCGGCCATGCTAAGTCTACTATAACCAAAAGCTTGATTGATGTTGCTGGAATAGAAACAATTGGTTGGAGGATCGGTGTTGTAATATGCATATCCAAAAACTCCGCCAGAACCATTGGACCCATTGATCGTTCCTCTGCTGTAAGCGAAAGACAGCTTACTGTCTTTTCCATTGAAACGTCCAATCAGACCGCCTGCATATGCAGCGCTCGGAATTCCGAGCGTACCCGTATACTTTGTCGCTGTAACATTACCGAAACTATAGACATTGGTTACGGTCCCAGTTCCAAATGAACCGGCAATCCCACCTGCAAATGCGTTGGAATCCGAATAGGAGCCATAACTGCCTGACCAGCTGTTTTTTGCATTCGCGCTAATGGTCCCGCCGTTCCACACCTGATCTACCACTGCCCCGCTAGTTGTAAAGCCAACGACACCTCCGACATAGCATTTTCCATAATTGGTAAAATCACTATTCGCATAAGCGCCTCCTGTTCCGGAGATCTCGCCTTTGTTTCCGCAGCGGAGAACTCGGCCGGTGTTCTGTCCGGTAATGCCGCCAGCGTAGCAGTTTTCGTTTGTTCTGGAGACCGAGATGGATGCGCTGTTCACGCAGTTCTCAATGAGACCTTGATTGTATGCGCAAATACTTCCCGCCATTTTTCCCTTAGTCTGTTTGACTGAGCCGCCCTCCATGGTCAGGTTCCGAATGGTACCCGCGTTGATCCAGATCAAGCCGGCGCCACCGCCCTTGGTCATCAGGCCAATGATTTTGTGGCCGTTGCCGTCCAGCACGCCGCTGAACTCCACACAGGCATTCTTATCGGATTTATAGCCCAGCGCGACCCAGCCGTTGGTGGCGTCATAGAGGTTGCCGCCCTCGGCCAATGCAGTCCCCAAGTCGATGTCGGCCATCAGGATGTATTTGCCTGCCATGTTCGCGGAGATGTCCGCCAGATCCAGCGCGTCGTAGATCGGCGTGAATCCCTCCGGCACCTCGTCCGCCGCCAGCGCCCCGAAGGGCAGCAGCGTCAGCACCATGCAGAATACCAGCAGGATGCTCCAGAATTTGTTTCTCATTTTCATACTCCTTTCGTTATTGTTTCATTCTCATTTTGGAATAATTGTAACATTTCGGCATTTCAATTGCAAGAGAAATCCCCTCCGCAGATACGGAGGGGAAAGGTGTTTCTATGGATTTATCCGATGGTCATTCTGGCGGAATCACTGGTGACGGAGCTGCCGGTGGAGTCGCTCACGATGCACCGCACCAGACGCTCATCCTTTTCAACAGTAAGCCTCGTACTGTAGGATGCCGTTTTCACGGAGCTGTTGGTCCAGGTTTTGCCGTTGTCGTCGCTGATCTGCCACTGGTACTTGAGTCCGGCGCCCTCGGCTTTTACCTTGAACCGCGCGGTGGAATCGATCTTGCCCACATAGTCCTTCGGCTGTGTGGTGATGGAGAGCTGGTTGCAGCGCATCGCAGCCGCTTCGCTGGTGACGCTGCTGCCGCCGGCGTCAGAGACGATGCACCGCACCAGACGGCCGTTTCGCTCGGCGGTGAGCTTGGTGGTATAGACCGGATTCTTTACAGAGCTGTTGGTCCAGGTCTCGCCGCCGTCGTCACTGATCTGCCACTGGTAGGTGAGCCCCTCCCCTGCCGCCTCGACGCGGAAGCCGGCGGAGGAATCCACCGCGCCCACATAGTCCTTCGGCTGGGTGGTGATGACGAGCTGGTTGAGCTTCATGGAGGCGGCGTCGCTGATCACCTCGCTGCCGCCGGAATCCCTGACGATGCATCTGACCATGCGGCCGCTCCGATCTGCGGTGAGCCTCGTGCTGTAGGAGGCCGTTTTCACGGAGCTGTTCGTCCAGGTGGCGCCGCCGTCATCGCTGACCTGCCACTGATAGCTAAGCCCCGCGCCGCTGGCCGCCACCGTGAACTTCGCCGTGGTGTTCACCGCACCCACATAATCCTTCGGCTGGGTGGTAATGGCGAGAACGGAGATCCGCATGGAGGCCGCGTCGCTGGTGACGGCATATCCGTAAGGATCCGTAATGATGCAGCGCACCAGACGCTGGTCCTTTTCCGGCGTCAGGCGGGAGGTATAGGCGGCGTTCTTCACGCTGCTTCTGCTCCAGGTGGCGCCGTTGTCGTCGCTGATCTGCCACTGGTAGGTGAGCCTCTCGCCCTGTGCCTTGACCCGGAAGCTGGCCGTAGAGCCCTCGGCGCCCACATAGTCCTTCGGCTGCTGTGTGATCTCCAGGGTCGTGTGGAGTGCGGCATCCAGCAGCGGGCGGTTGGTGTTCCGGATGGAGATTTGATCCCAGTAGTCCTTCGGCGCCTGGTAATAGACGTCCGCCAGCTTGGTGCAGCCGCTGAAGGCGTTGTCCTCGATGTCGGTGACGCTGCCGGGAATGGTTACGGTCTCGAGCCGGGGGCAGTCATAGAAGGTCTGGGTCTGGATGACGTCGATTCCCGCCGGGAGCTGCGCGCGCTCCAGCTGTTTGCACTCCTGGAAGGCGGCGCTGCCGATCTCCGAAACGGCATCGGGGATCACCAGATCCGTAAGGCCGCAGCCGGAGAAGGCCCATTCTCCGATGCGCGTCAGGTTCTCGGAGAAGGTCACCGACGAAAGACTGCTGCAGTTGAGAAAGGCGAAGTTCCCCACCGCGGTGAGGCTGGCCGGGAATTCCACACTTTGCAGACTGCTGCAGTCCACGAAGGCCCAGTCTCCGATGGCGGGGATGCCCTCGGAGAAGGTCACCGTTTCCAGGGCGCTGCAGTCGGAGAAGGCGTTCTCCCCCATCTCCGCGACGCTGCCGGGAAGGGTGAGCGAGGTGAGACTGGTGCACTTGGCAAAGGCCTCATCCCCCAGCTTGGTGACGGTGTCCGGGATCGACACCGCAGCCAGGCGCTCGCAGCTGGCGAAGGCGTCTGCTCCGATCCGGGTGACGCCGCTGGGGATCGTCACCGCGGGAAGACTGGAGCAGTAGTAGAAGGTCAGATCCTCGATCTCGGTGATGCCGTCAGGGATCTCCACGGAGGTCAGGCTCATGCAATAGAGAAAGGCCGTGCCCCGAATGGAGGTGACGGTGTCGGGGATGGAGACCTGCTCCAGCTCCAGACAGCCTGCGAAGGCCGCGACGCCGATGGCGGTGCAGCCGGGTTCGATGGTCACCGATTTGACCGCGGGCTCGCTCTCTGCCCAGGGGGAGCCCTCTTCATAGTCATACATGGCGCCGGTGCCGCTGATGGTCAGAGCGCCGTCGGGTGAAAGGGTCCAGGTGAGCTGATCGCCGCAGCTGCCGCTGGTCTCCGATGCGGCGGCAGAGACCGGGATCGCCAGCATCGAAAGCACCACTGTCAGACTCAAAAGCAGTGTCAAAAACCGTTTCCGCATAGAGCATCCTCCTTTTGGTTACTGATAAATCCAGTTTACCATTACCCTCCCCTAATTGCAAGAAAAATCCCCTCCGCGTTTCGGAGGGGATGGGATTCCATGGGGTTTAACCGATGGTCATGGAGACCGTCTTGCTGGTGACGGAATTGCCGTAGCTGTCCGAGACGATGCAGCGGATCTGACGGCCGTCTCTGGCGGCGGTCAGTGTGGTAGAGTAGGTCGCCGTCTTCACGGAGCTGGTGCTCCAGGCAGTGACGCCGCTGTCTCTGTACTGCCACTTGTAGGTAAGCCCGTCGCCGGTGGCCGCCACCGTGAACTTCGCCGTGGTGTTTGCCGCGCCGGTGTAGTTCTTCGGCTGGGTGGTGATCTTCGGCCCGGAGATCTTCATACTGGCCGCGTTGCTGATCACCTTGACGCCGCCGGAATCCTTGACGATGCACCGCACCATCCGGCCATGCTTCTCTGCCGTGAGCGTGGTGCTGTAGGTATCCTTCTTCACGGAGCTGTTCGTCCAGGTGGCGCCGTTGTCATCGCTGATCTGCCACTGGTAGGTCAGGCCGGAGCCGGAAGCCGCCACGGTGAATTTCGCCGTGGAGTTCACTGCGCCGGTGTAGTTCTTCGGCTGGGTGGTAATGGTCAGCCCGCTCACCTGCATCCTTGCGGAGTCGCTGATCACCGAGACGCCGTTGGATGCGGTGACGATGCAGCGCACCAGGCGACCGATTCTGGCAGTGGTGAGCTTCACGCTGTAGGTATTGGTCTTGATGGAGCTCTTGCTCCAGCTCTCGCCGTTGTTGTCGCTGACCTCCCACTGATAGGTGAGACCGGCGCCCTCCGCCGTCACGGTGATCTTGGCGGTGTCACCGATGGAACCGACGTAGTCCTTCGGCTGCTGGGTAATGGTGGGGCCGATCTTCATGGAGGCAGCTCGGCTGATCGCCTTGACGCCATGGCTGTCCTTCACGATGCAGCGGACCATGCGTCCGTCCTTGGCGGCGGTCAGCGTGGTGCTGTAGGTATCCTTCTTCACGGAGCTGTTCGACCAGGTTTTGCCGTTGTCATCACTGACCTGCCACTGGTAAGTCAGACCGCCGCCGCTGGCCTTCACTGTGAATTTCGCACTGGAACCCTCCTTGCCCGTGTAGTCCTTGGGCTGGGTGGTGATCTTGAGATCCGAGACGTACATGGGCACCGTGCTGCTCATCGCCATTTGAAACAGCTCATCCGTGACGATGCAGCGCACGACGCGGCCGTTCCGGTCGGCGGTGAGCTTGGTGGAGTAGGTTGCCGTGGTGACGGAGCTGGTGGACCAGTGATCCCCGTCGTCGCTGTACTGCCAGGTATAGTGCAGCTCACCGTAGCCCGTGGCCTTGACCGTGAATTTCACCGTGTCGCCCACCAGACCAAAGGCGGCCGTCGGCTGCTGGGTGATCTCCAGCGGGAAGGCGCTGGGATTGACGATCACCACGTGCGCGGCGACCTGATCCGTCGAGCTGTCGTAGACTTTGCCGTCTAAGACGTAGGCGGGGTCCGGCTCGATGATGTTCAGCTCGTCGCCGAGGGAGAGGGTCTTGCTGTAGGCATAAATCGCATGGCTCGTGCCGGCGGCGTCCACCTTTTTGACGCCGTTTGTGATATAAATGTTGCCGTCCGCCTGAATGCCCTTGGTCGCCGTCACGGTGCCGCCGTTGATGCAGACGTCGCGATTGTAGCCGCGCATATTGCCGCAGGTCAGATCACCGTTCAGCACATAGAGATCGCCGTAGCTGAGCAGATCGTAAGCGCTGGCGCCGGTGACGGTGAAGTCGCCGTTGATCACCAGCTCGCCGTCATAGCCGCCGGAAGTCGCGCCTGCGTAGACGCCCCAGGTGTGGCCGGCGGCGTTGATGGTGGCCTTGCCCTTCAGGATCACGCCCGCCATCTTCGAATAGATTACGGCGTTGCTGCCCTCAGCCGGATAAGACCCGGTGAGCGTCGGGTTGTTCAGCGTCAGCTCCTGGGTGTCGGGGTTGTACTTTGCCGACGCATTCCAGTCGTTCAGGATGTTGTCCTTGTTTGCGGCCGTAACCCGGACCCCGCCGAGCCAGAGGTCGTAGGCACGGGCGATCACCACGTGGGTGGCTCTGCTGTATCCGCCGGTGCTGCTGACAGAGTATATATAGGTATAGTCTCCATCTTTCTTGATAAGCGGGTTCCCCGGATCAACGATTTCCAGCGAAGGATCGATGTTGATCGTTCCCTTTGCTGACAGTGCAGATGTTCCGATGGAGGGATAGGTTGCATCCAAGAGCAGAACGCCCGGGCCGATATTGATGTCTTTCGTGCCTGCAAAAATATAATCGGTAGTCACGATCCGTCCGCCCAGCAGATTGATGTCGCCGTTGGAATAGATGCCTTGGACAGTCAGATTTCCGTCCAGCACATTCAAATCTTCTCTGGAGAGGCAGCCTTCGTAATCACCGGAAAGGTTGAAATCTCCGTTCAGGGTCAGGCCGCCGCCATTGCCGTTTGCGTCATGCTCCACACTAATGCCGTATGAGGCGCTAGAGTTTCCGATCGTGCCGCTGCCAATGACCGTCAGATTATCGGACAGCTTCGATATGACACAGGCCGAATAACTGCTGCTGTAGGCGAAGTAATCCGTGATGTTCGCGTTGTTTAGTGTCAGCGTGGTCGTCGAAGGATCGAACGACGCCGTGCCGTCGCCCAGAATGTCGTCCTTGTTCAGCCCGGTGACCTGCACCCCGCCGACCCAGAGGTCATAGGCGCGGATAATCACCACATGCCTTGCCACCGTGGTGCCGTCAGACTGATAAACGAATTTGCCGTACACGGGATTCTCCGGTTCCGTCACGGTCAGCCCGGTTCCGATCGAGATGCTGCTTGCTTTGGAAACAATCCCACCATAGCTGGCGGTCGCGTCCAGATACTCCACACCGTCTGTGATGGTGACCGCTCCATCCGCCTCAATCGCCCCATAAACACCGCCGCCTTTCAGCGTCAGTCTGCCGCCGCTGATGGTGATATTGCCATTAGCGGAGTAAACAGCACTTGCTATACCAGTCAAATTCATCGTGCCGCCGAGAATACTGATATCATCAGAGCATCTCATCGCAGTGGTTGCATAGGCATTGCCTGCACTGGACATGGTAATGTTCAGATCGGCATTGACGGTGAGTGTGCCATTGGAAGCACAGATTCCGTAATTGGCTTTTCCACCGATCGCTGCGCTGCCCCTTACGGTCAAATCAATTCCATTTGAGTAAACAAATGCGGTTGTATTCTTGCTGGTATCGTACGTATAGGCCGTTGTGATGTTCGCGTCATCCAGCCACAGGGTGTTCGTGCTGGAATCAAACCAGGCGGTGCCGTCGCCCAAAATGTCGTTCTGGTTCGCGGTGTCCACCTGCACGCCGCCGACCCAGAGGTCGTAGATCCCGTACGCCTCCGCCGTCTGCGACAGCGCCGGGAACAGCGACAGCACCATCACAACCGCCAGCAAAAGCGTAAACAGCCGTTTTTTCATGGTTTTCACGCCTCCTTTATCCACAATCGTTTTCCGTTTATTCGTCCATGCGTTTACTATATCACACTTCTAACACAAACGCCATAAAAATCAACACAGTTTTAAAAGTTTGTGCAAAAGGCAAAAGGAATCCAGCATTTTTGTTGAGAAACGGAATTATAGTTTGCCATGATAGGCCGGAGGCTGTGAATCGTGTGGGGGGTGGAGTGTGGAG
>CADCQK010000161.1 GCA_902803575.1 Oscillospiraceae bacterium | reverse complement strand
CGTATTACACGTTCTACGTGTCCGCGAGGAACAGAGGGCTATGCCCGCATAAGAAAAACCACCCGCTTGGCGGGTGGATGATTATTCATACTTAGCGAGATTCGAATAATTTGCGCAGGTGCCATCACCCTGCGTTTTGAAATGAAAAAAATGGAGGAAAAACAAATGAAAATGATAACCAGAAGAATCGCCCAGGCGGCCGTTGTGGGCGCTGCCTACGCTGCTTTGACCGCAGTGCTGGCGCCCATCAGCTACGGGCCGGTCCAGTTTCGGATCTCCGAGGTGCTGTGCATCCTGCCGTTTTTTGCCCCCTTCACCACTTGGGGACTGTTCATCGGCTGCATCATCGCCAATCTCGCCAGCCCCTCGGGGGTGATGGACGTGATCTTCGGCTCTCTCGCGACTCTGGGCGCCTGCCTGTGTATCGCAGCTCTGGGACAGAGAGGGAAGGGCGCCAAGAGCTGGCTGCGGATCCTGCTGGCCTGCCTGATGCCCGCCATCTGGAACGGCGTCATCATCGGTCTGGTGCTCATGTGGACTTTGACAGACACCCACTTCCCGCAGCTGTCCAGCACGTTTTGGGTCTTCGGCGGGGAAGTTGCCCTGGGAGAACTGGCGGTCATGCTGGTCCTCGGCATCCCGCTGATCAAGGCTCTGCAGCACACCCCCTGGGCGAAACAGGAATCTGTATTAATTCACAAAAATGCTACAATCTCCATTTGAAAATGTGATACAATTATTTCAATCATTTTATGGGGTGCCGAAAAATGCCCGGCATCCTGAGACACAAGGGTGAGATTGTATATGCGTGCATGGCTCCAAAGAGTGATGGCCGGGCGCAACGGAATGGACGCCTTCAACCGGTTTTTGTCCATTGTGGTGTTGGTGCTGATCGTTCTGGAAATGATCCTCAGCTGGACGGTTCGCAATGCCCGGCTGGTTGGCCTGATGAACATTCTGGTTCTCGCGCTGCTGGTCTATCTCTATTTTCGCATGTTCTCCAGAAACATCTACCGGAGACAGCAGGAGAACGGCGCCTATGTCCGCCGCCGCTACGCCGTCACCAGCTGGTGGAACGGCATCCGGGACCGGTGGAACCAGCGCAAGGACTATAAATTCTACAAATGCCCTGCCTGCCGCACCCGACTCAGAGTGCCGAGAGGGAAAGGGAAGCTGAACATCGTCTGCCGCAAGTGCGGGACCTCCTTCCAGAGAAAGACCTGAGATGTTCGGCTATATCATTGCAAATCAGAAGCTGCTGGAGGAAAAGCAGAAGGCCCGATACAAGGGCTGCTACTGCGGGCTCTGCGCAGCGCTGAAGCGGCGCCACGGCTTTTTCGGCAGAGTGGCGCTGACTTATGACATGACCTTTCTGGTGCTGCTGCTGACGGCCATGTATGAGCCGGAGGAGGAAAAGCGGATGGAGACCTGTGTGCTCCACCCGATCCGGAAGCACTTTAGCTGGGAGTCGGATTTCACCGACTACGCCGCCGACATGAACGTGGCGCTGGCGTACCACAACTGCCGGGACGATTTCGAGGATGACGGCAGCGTGGTGGGGTTCTGGGAGAGTGAGTTCCTGACGAAGCAGTATCAGGAAGTCAGCAAGCTCTGGCCCCGGCAGTGCGAGGCCATCGAGCGGTGCTTATCGGATCTTGCCGCCGTCGAGAAAGAAAACGCCCAGGCCCCGGACGCGGCGGCGGGCTGCTTCGGAAGACTCATGGGAGAGCTGTTTTGCGTGGATCGGGAATTCGACCGGCTGCTCAGGCCCTTCGGTGAGGCATTGGGCCGGTTCATTTACCTGATGGACGCGGTCATGGATCTGAAAGACGACGAGAAGAAAGACCACTACAACCCCTTAAAATCCCTGCACGCCTCCGGCTATGACGCCGAGGCGTTTCACACGGTCCTGACCGCCCAGCTGGGGGCTGCTGCCGACGCCTTTGAGCGGCTGCCGCTGCTGCAGGATCTGGATCTGCTGCGCAACATCCTATATTCCGGCGTCTGGCAGCGCTACGAGATTGCCAGAGCCAAAGAAAACAGGAGGAATCCCGATGAAGGATCCCTATGAAGTGCTGGGCGTCAGCCGCGATGCCTCGGAAGAGGAGATCAAGGCCGCCTACCGCGCACTGGTGAAGAAGTATCACCCCGATTTGAATCAAAATGATCCCAGAGCAGCGGAGAAGATGAACGAGATCAACACCGCCTATGACCAGATCCGCAACGGCACCGCCAATTCCGCGGGCAGCGGCAGCGGCTACAACACCGGCTGGGGCGGCTATAACTACGGCTACGGCTATGGCTCCGGATGGGGCAATGCAGGCAATCAGGGCATCCGTCCGGAGTATCAGGCTGCCATGAATTACATCAACTCCGCCCACTTCCAGGAGGCTTTGAACGCTCTGTCCGGCGTGCCATCCAGTGAGCGGGACGGCAACTGGTACTATCTCACCGCGGTGGCCAATGCCGGCATGGGCAACCGGGTCACGGCGCTGGAGTACGCCAGAAGAGCGGTCTCCATGGAGCCCAACAACCTGCAGTTCCGGCGTCTGGTGCAGGAGTTGGAGTCCGGCGGCACTGCCTATTCCGCCTACGGGCCGCAGTATCCGAACTCCATGAGCACCGGCAGCTGGTGCATGGACATGCTGATCTGCAACCTCTGCTGCAATCCCTGCTTCTCTCCCTGCTGTTAAATCACAACACCCTGTCACTGGACGGGGTGTTTTTTCGTGAAACCGGTTGTGAAACTGCTGCATCTACGGTATAATCCTATCAGAAATATGGAAAAAAGGGAGGAATACCCATGTCTGAAAAAACCATCGTTCTGGCGGGCGGCTGCTTCTGGGGCATGGAGGCGCTGTATCGGTCTCTCCCCGGGGTCATCGACGCGGTGCCGGGCTACGCCAACGGAAAGGACGCGAAGTACGCGGAGTATCAGGTGGTCTGCACCGGTCTCACCGGCTTCCGGGAGGCCATAAAAGTGACCTATGATCCCGCTGAGATCTCTCTGAAAAAGCTGCTGTTCTGCCTGTTCTGCGTCATCGATCCCACCATGTACCACCGGCAGGGGATGGACATCGGCAGCCAGTACCAGTCCGGTATCTACTGGATCGACCCCGAGGATGAAGAAACCGTCCGCGCCGTGGCGAAGCTGGAGGCCGAGGGCAGGCGGGGGTTCTGCACGGAGCTGGAGCCTTTGAAGCTCTTCTGCCCGGCGGAGGAGTATCATCAAAGGTATCTGGACAAAAACCCCGGCGGCTACTGCCACATCTCACCGATGAAGCGGGCAGCCCTCTTGAAGTATCCCTACTCCGACGAGACCTACACCCGTCACGCCGAGGATCTGCTGGATGCCTTCCGGGCGTCGGAGGCGTGAACGCATGAGACTAATTTCAGCGCTGGTCATGACGGTGCTCACCCTTGCGCTCTGCGGTATTTGTATCGCGGTGCGTGCGCGGCGAAAGAAAAACACGACGGAACGGATGGTCTGCGAGCCCTATTTCATTGCGGTGCTCGGGATGTTCGGCGGCCTGATTATGTGTGCCCCTGCGGTGGTAACGGCTATTGAGGGCAGGCCAGACAGCTATGGCTTTCTGGCATTTCCGCTGCTGGGCTGGTTTCTGATTGTGATCTATCTCAACTGCGTGGTCTGGTATGATCAAACCGGCTTTCGATGCCGGAACTTCTTCGGCGTCACGCGGCGCTGCGATTATCGGGATGTGGAAGGGATCCGCAGCGGCAAGGACGTCCGTGTGTTCTTTTGCGGGCATTCCTATCTGTTGGACGGAGACTGTGATGGGCTTCGGCTATTTTTGAAGACGCTGAAAAAGGGGTATCAGAACGCGCATCAAAAGCCCGTTCCGGAGAGCCCCGCCTATCGCCGCAGGTTCGATCCCATGAACGGGAACATGGACAATCCGTGGTTTTACTTTTGGACTTACCTGCTGCTCGGCGTACTGTGGATCACGCTACTCGCGATCGTTTGCTATTTCTTTTTTCACGTCCCGAATGCCGAGCGGCTGACCTATGAAGACGCGTCATTCCGTTCCTTTGAGATCCGGGACGATCAGCTCTTCCTGATCCCGGAGGGGCGGGAGGAAGCATTCTGCCTCGACCTATATTCCTTTTATGACGCGCTGCCCGCTCCGGAGGTGTTTTGCTCCGGTGCGGTCTATCGGGTCGGGACGAACGGGAAAACGAATGATATCAAGTCGCTGACCGGTGCGGACGGAACGGCCTATGTGACGCCGGCGCTCTGGCTGTCGGCTTACCAACACGATCAGATCTCTGCGATGCCGTTTCTCGCATTGTTTTGTCTGGCGGGCACTTCTGTGTCGTGGTTTGGTATTCTGGTCGGCAGACACCCCGAGCGATACTCCGAGCGGCTTCGAGGATTGTTTTATAAAGAGGATGTACTACTCAATTACGGAAAAAAAGGAAGTCATTGACCTTTTTCGATTTCTTGGTTAGAATAGACGAAAACCCTATCAAAAAGGATGGATGCCCCATGAATTTGAAGCCCAACGATCTTCTGCACGGCTTTCGGGTGAAATATTCGGAATCCCTGCCGGAGATCCGCGCCACCCTCTGGCGCATGGAATATGAGAAAAACGGCGCGGACCTGATCTGGCTGGATCGGGACGACGACAACCAGACCTTCGCCATCGCCTTCAAGACCATCCCGCAGGATCACACCGGCGTGTTCCACATCCTGGAGCATTCGGTGCTCTGCGGCTCGGAGAAATACCCGGTGAAGGAGCCCTTCGTGAACCTGCTCAAGAGCTCCATGGCCACCTTCCTGAACGCCTTCACCTTCCCGGACAAGACCATGTACCCGCTGTCCTCCCGAAACGGGCAGGACTTCCTGAATCTGATCGACGTCTATATGGACGCGGTGCTGCATCCGCTGAGCATCCACGATCCCCACGCCTTCAAGCAGGAGGGGTGGCACTTCGAGCTGGATGACGCTGACGGCGCCCTGCGCTGCAACGGCGTGGTCTATAACGAGATGAAGGGCGCCTACGCCTCCCCGGACACGGTGCTGGAGGACGCCATGAACCGGGCCTTGTTCCCGGACAACTGCTACGGCTATGACTCCGGCGGCAACCCGGAGCACATCACGGAGCTGACCTATGAGCGGTATCTCGAGAGCCACGCAAGATTCTATCATCCCTCCAACGCCAGGATCATTCTGGACGGCAAGCTGGATCTGGATGCGGTTTTAGCAAAGCTGGACAGCTTCCTGTGCGAGTATGAGCGCATCGACCCCGACGCGGACATCCCGGATCAGCAGCCGGTCTCCCCGGAGGAGCAGACCTGCTGTTATGAGATCGGCCCCGAGGAGGACGCCGCCGGCAAGGCGGTGCTGGCCCAGGGCTGGGTGTTGGGGAAATTCGACCAGATCGAAGAGAACCTGGCCTTCCAGGTGCTCTCCGAGACCATCTGCAACTCCAACGAAGCGCCGCTGACCAAGGCGCTACTGGACTTGGAGCTCTGCGAGGATGTGGACCTGTCGCTGATCGACAGCATGCAGCAGCAGTACGCCATCTTCACGGTTCGCAATACCAAACCGGAAAACAAAGAGACCATCTGGGCTGCGGTGACGGAGACCCTGGAATCTCTCGCGGAATCCGGCCTCGACCACAAGCGGCTCCACAGCGTTTTGAACAACATCGAGTTCTCCACCAGAGAAAAGGACTTCGGCTCCTATCCCAGAGGTCTGGTCTTTGCCATGAACGCCCTGACCACCTGGCTCTACGGCGGCGACCCGGCCCAGAGCTTTTCCTATGACGCGGTGTTCCAGTCCCTCAGGGAGAAGATCGACGCCGGCTGGTTTGAATCCTTCCTCCGGAGATCCCTTCTGGACAATCCCCACCACGCCAGAGTCTGCATGCTGCCGTCTCTGACCCTCGGCGCGGAAAAGGCGCAGAAGGAAGCGGAGCGCTGCCGGAAGATCAAGGAAGGCTGGAGCGATGCGGAAGTGCAGCAGGTGCTTTCGGACTTCCGAGTCCTGCGGAAGCGGCAGGAGGCGGAGGACACCCCGGAGCAGCTTGCCACATTGCCGGTGCTGTCCCTCTCGGATATCCCGGAGCAGGGCTCTCTGATCCGGCAGAACGTCCTGGAGACCAGGGGCGTCACCGTGCTCCACCAGCCGGAAGAGACCGACGGCATCTCCTATCTGGATCTGTATTTCGATCTCTCCGACCGCACCGAGGAGGAACTCAGCCAGATCGCCTTCTTCTCCGGCGTTCTGGGCGACATTGCCACCGAGCACTATTCCGCCCCCGCCCTCCGCAGCGAGCTGGAGGGGAATCTGGGCCGCTTCACGGTCAGCACGCCCACCTATGCAAAACAGGGAAGCCTTACCGAAGCCCAGCCCAAGCTGATCCTCAGTGTGGCGCTCCTGAATGAGAAAAAGGCCGACGCAGTGCGGCTGCTGGAAGAGATCATCCACCGTACGGACTTCACCGTCCACGGCGACATCTTCAATCTGCTCCGGCAGGCCCGCATGGGCATGGAGCAGCGGATCATCGGTTCCGGCAACGCCTACGGCGCCATGCGCACGGCGGCCTCCGGCTCGGTGAAAGCCGCCATCAACGAGCATATGTCCGGCATCACCCAGCTGCGGTGGCTCCAGAAGACCGAAAAGGCCTGGAGCGGCTGCGGCGCGGAGCACTGTAACAACTTTGCGGAGCTCTGCCCGACACTGTTTTCGAAAAACCGCCTCACCGTCAGCATCACCGGCGAGCTGGACATGCCCTGGGTGGAACAGATCATCGACATCCTATCCGACGCACCCATGGGCCGGAAGCGGCAGTATTCCGCCCCGCCGGTGCGCAAAGAGGGCTTCGTCATCCCAGCAGAGATCGGCTTTGCGGCCAGAACGGCGAACCTTTTGAATCTGGACTCCCGCTACAGCGGCCCTGCCCGGGTGGCGGCCCAGATCCTGACCTATGGCTACCTCTGGAACGACATCCGCGTGGTGGGCGGCGCCTACGGCACCAGCCTGTCTCTTAGGATCGACGGTGACGCCAGACTCACCACCTATCGGGATCCCAGCCCCGCCAGAAGCCTTCTAAGCTTCGACGGCGCCGGCGCGGCCCTCAGAGAATTCTGCGCCAGCGGCGAGCCGCTGGACGGCTTCATCATCAGCAGCATGGCCGCCAGCGATCCCATCGTGACCCCGGCCCAGGCGGCCATCCGCGGCGGCGTGTTCTATTTCAGCGGCCGCACCAACGACGACCGCGTCCGGGAACGTCACGAGATCCTCCACACCACCAGAGAGCAGCTTGTGGACTTCAGCCATACCCTGGACGCGGTGTGCAAAAACTCCGGTATCTGCGTCATCGGCGGCCGAGACGTCCTCGACGCCTGCACAGAGCTGGAGACCGTGGAACCGCTGCAGTAAAGGAGAAGTAATATGAACCGTCAAGTTTTTCTCGGCATCTTCCTGATCGTCATCGGCGTCATCGGCTTCATCGTCGGGGCGGTGACCCACCATCTGACCGACTCCGCCGCGGCCCTCGCCGGATATATCCTACCGGTGGCCCTCGGCATCATCATGATCGTCATCGATAAGGTAACCAGATAAAAAATGAGGCTGTGATTTTCTCACAGCCTCAATTTTTTGCATGCCGAAAACCACTCGTTAGACGAGTGGTTCAAAAGAGCTTAAGCGGTGAGGAAAACAAAGAAACTCCTTTTGCTGT
>CADCQK010000160.1 GCA_902803575.1 Oscillospiraceae bacterium | reverse complement strand
GCTCCTGCAGGGCCACGTTGTCCACGTAGACGATGCCGGTGTCGAAGTCGATGTCGATCTTCTGTCCGCCCACGGCGATGACGCGCTTGACGATGGGCTCGGACATGAACGCCTCCTTGCGCAGGACGACGATGTCACCCTGCTTCGGCGTATAAAAAAGGTTGGAGATGAAGATTTTGTCGTTCTCCTCCAGCGTGGGATACATGCTGCTGCCCACCACGTTCACCATCCGCCCGAGAAACACAAAGATCAGTACGCAGACGATGAGTGCAGCTAGAATGCACTGAATCCAGTCGTAGATTTCCGCCCGGCTGGACTGGCTGTTCTGAACCTGTTCCTGCTCCATGAAAAGCACCTCGATTTGCAAAAACTCGAATAGAAATATTATACACGAAAAACCGCCGAAATCGCAACAGAAAAAACCGTTTTTCTTCAGAAAAGCGAAAAAAGAGGCGAAACGCCTCTTTTTTCGCATGTTGGTACCGCTCAGATAAGCTCCTTGACCTTGGCCTTCTTGCCCACGCGGTCGCGCAGGTAATACAGCTTCGCTCTGCGAACCTTGCCGCGGCGAACCGTATCCACGGAAACGATGGTGGGAGAATGCACGGGAAATACCTTCTCGCAGCCAACGCCGTAGGAGATGCGGCGCACGGTGATCGTCTCGTTGATGCCGCCGTGCTTCTTGGCGATGATGGTACCCTCGAACGCCTGGTTGCGCTCGCGGTTGCCCTCCTTGACGCGAACGGTGACACGGACGGTGTCGCCCACGCGCATGGCCGGCAGCTCGGGCTTCATGTACTGCTCGGTCAGGGTTTTGATGAGATCCATAAGAAATCCTTCCTTTATTGCGGCGTTCTTACCGGAGGGCTTCGCCAAGCCTCGGCAGCGGACCACCGTGATGGTGCAGATCTGCTCTGCACAGGCCATGATAGTTTACCATAAACTTTCTGCGGATGCAAGTACTTTTTTCATTATTTTTGGATTCTTCTGTAAAGCGCCAGCGAAACGATCATGGAGATCCCGTCCACAATGGGCTGAACCCACATGAGACCGTAGAGCGGCAGCAGCGCATCCATCAAAAACAGCAGCGGAATATCCAATACACCTTTCCGAAGAACGGAGCAGATCAACGACTCCTTCGCCCTGCCCATGGCCTGGAACTGAATGATCATCGGATAACAGACGCTCATCAGAGGCATGGCAGTCACCATTCTTCTGAGGAAGGACGCGGCATATTGAATGGTGGTCTGGTCTTTGATAAAGAGCCCTGCCAGCTGCGGTGCCAGAAGCTCAAACAAGATCAGACAGAGCACTGAAAACCCGACTGAGATCCCGACGCCGAGCCGGAATACACCGCTTCTTCGTTCCTCGTTGCCGGCAGAATGGGTGTAAGCCAGCAGCGGCAGGATCCCGCTGGCGACGCCGATGGAAAAGTATAACGGAAGCTGATCGATCTTCTTCGTAATCCCCAAAGCGGCAACCGCCTCCGTCGGATAGTGCGAAACAAACTTCGCCTGGGCAGAGACCGCAACCACCGTCAGCCCCAGCTGCAGCGCCGAGGGAAACCCGATGGAAAAGATCGGCTTCAGGTGGACTTTTGCATATTTCAGCAAGGTCGGATGCAAACGAAGAACAGTTCCAGTACGGTCTCGAAGGATCACCAGCAGGAAGTAACCCATACTGATGAAATTCGAGATCGCTGTGGCAAGTCCCGCGCCCGCGGCGCCCATGCCCGCGAAACCCGGAAGCACCAGCAGCGGGTCCAGGATGATGTTCAAAACGCCGCCCATGGATAGACCAAAGGACGCTTTCGAGGCTCTCCCCTCCGCGCGTATCAGATTCGCAAGCAGGACACTCAGAAGTGTGGGCAAACCGCCGACCAGGATCACCCATCTTGTATAGCCGGATGCTGCGAAAATGGTGGCGTCCGTGGCGCCGGTCAGACGCAAAATTGGAACGGAGAATACCGAAAAAAGCAAAACATAGACAGCAGCGGTGATCAGTCCAAACCAGAAAGACACAGCGCTGATCTGCCCGGCCTGTTTCGTGTCATGCTTTCCTAATGCTCTGGAAAGTGCGCTGGCGCCGCCGACCCCGAACAGATTCGAAAGCGCCGTGACCATTAAAAAAGCGGGGTATGCCACCGTCACCGCTGCGGTCTGCACCGGATCGTTCAGCAGGCCCACAAAATAGGTGTCCGCCAGCTGATAGACAAGGGCGATCATCTGACTGATGACAGCAGGAATAATCATCCACCCGCCAAGCGGGTGGTTTTTCTTATGCGGGCATAGCCCTCTGTTCCTCGCGGACACGTAGAACGTGTAATACG
>CADCQK010000159.1 GCA_902803575.1 Oscillospiraceae bacterium | reverse complement strand
GACACGCGCGTCAAGGCGACGGTCGCCTCCACGATGTACGACATGACCCGCGTGAACGCCAAGGGCTATTTCGACTCCGAGGACAGCGAGGAGGCCCGCTACGAGAAGCGCAAGGCCATGTGCGCCCAGCGTCTCGAGGATCTGAAAAACGGCGAATACAAGCTGGGCGGCGGCGTGGTCGATCCCCTGCCGGAGGACGCCCCTTACTTTGTGAAGGATTATTATGATTACTACAAGACCGAGCGCGGCTATCACCCCAGATCCCTCAACTCCAACGGCGGCTGGAACGTGATCGGCTGCGAGAGCTTCCTCAACCAGCCCATTTTGCAGTACTCCAATGAGATCCGCAGCGCAGTGCTGGTGATGCACGGCGACGCGGCCCACTCCTGCTACTTCGGCAAGGACGCATACGCCAACATGGTGAAGGACAGCAAGTATGCTGACAACAAGGAGCTGCTCATCATCCCCGGCGCCAGCCACACCGATCTCTACGACGGCGGCAAGACCAACGCCATCCCCTTCGACAAGCTGGAGCGGTTCTTCGCGGAAAATCTGGAATAACTGCATGAAAGGGATCACCACGGCGCTGACCGTGCTGCTGTGTCTGCTGATTTCCGGGTGCGCCGCAAAGGCAGAGCCGGAGGCATCGGCAGCCCCTGTCAGCCTCGAAGAAACCAACATGGAGGAAATCGGCATGAAGCTTTTCATCAATGACACGGAAGTGCCCGTCACCTGGGAGAAAAACGACTCCGTGACCGCGCTGCGCGATCTTGCGCTCGGCGAGGGGCTCACAGTCTCCATGTCCATGTACGGCGGGTTCGAGCAGGTCGGCCCCATCGGGCAGCGGCTCCCCCGGGATGACCGCCAGACGACCACCGGATCCGGGGACATCGTGCTCTATTCCAGCGATCAGATCGTGGTGTTCTACGGCTCCAATTCCTGGGCCTACACCCGGCTGGGACATGTGGAGCTGTCTCAATCAGAGATGACAGAGCTGCTGGCAAACGGTGACGTTACGCTGCGCATCACGGAGGGCTGAAAATGAAGATTCTGATCCTCAACGGCAGCCCCCGCCCCAACGGGCACACGGCGCAAATGCTCTCGGCCTTTCGGGACGGCGCAGGCTCCGCCGGCCATGAGATCCGGCAGATCGACGTCTGCCGAAAGAACATCCGCGGCTGTCTCGGCTGCGAATACTGCCACACCAAGGGCGGCGGGCAGTGCATCCAGAAGGATGACATGCAGGAGGTCTATCCCCTGCTGCACGCGGCGGACATGCTGGTGCTGGCCTCCCCGATCTATTACCACAATCTCTCCGGTCAGCTCAAGTGCACCATCGACCGGTTCTACGCCTCCGGTTTCCCGGAGGATCTGACGAATCTGAAAAAGATCGCCATGTTCCTCTCCTCGGGCGATCCGGACATGTATGACGGCGCGCTGTTTTCCCTCCACGGGGACTTTGAGGACTTCCTCGGACTCGAAATTGCGGGCGTGTTCACCCACCACGGAGCAGCCCCGGTTTCAGACGAGCGTCTACAGGAAATCCAATCATTCGCACAGTCTCTGCGTTGAAAATCACTTCCAAATCGCAGCAAATATCCCCGCTCAGATCTGACCCTGAGCGGGGATGTTTTTGTTGTTTAATTCTCCAGCTCCAGCCGCATGAGCACGATCTCCTGCCAGCCGCTGAGCCGGGAGCGGAAGCCCTTCGGGTTTCTGCCGTATTCCGTGAAGCCCACGCTTTCATAGAGCTCCAGAGCATGCTGATTCTCCGCCACCGCCTCCAGCTCCAGCTGCAGATACCCGGCGGCTCTGGCACACTCGATGCAGGCCTCCGTCAGCGCCCTGCCGATGCCGAGGCCCCAGTATGCCCGGTCCACGCTGATGCCGAAGGTGGCCCGGTGTTTCACCTTGTCCTTTTTCCCGATGCTGCCGATCCCGGCAGAGCCAACTACAACGCCGTCCACGACAGCCAGCAGCTCGATCTCGTTTTCGGACGCGGTTTTCTCCTGCAAATACTGCGCTTCCCCGGCTTCGGTCATGGTGCTCTCATCGGGGTAGGAGAGCAGGTAGTCCGTCTGCGCGTGGGTCAGCAGAAAGATATCCAGCAGGGCCTTGCCGTCCTGCTCCGTGCCGTTTCGAATGGTGCAGGATCGGCCGTCTTTGAGCAAGGTATTCTTGCAATACTGCATGGATCAGTACAGCTCTGTCTGGCTGCGCTTTTCTTCCAGCGCCGTGCCGTATTTGCAGACCTGGGCCATGACGATCATCATGACGCCGATGGCCGCCGTGCCGGACAGTTCCAGATCCATCGAGAGGGAATCCGCCAGCTCCGGCGCCATGGCACTGAAGAGGATCGACGAGATCAGTCCCGCCACGATGGGGAGCGCGATGGCCAGAATGCCGAGGCGCTGGAGCTCACCGGCGCCGCCGCGGGTGAAGGGGGTGCCGTCCGCCAGCTCCCGCTTGAAGTAATGCACCGCGAATTCCGCCAGCACCGCCTCTGCCGCGCAGACGATGGCGCCGCCGATGGTGACCGCCATGAGCATCTCTTTGGTCATCTCGCCGTCCATCTCCACGATGCCCTCGACGGTGATGCCGCCGATCTCAACGGCGTCGAAGCCAAGGGCCACGCCGACGGCGCCCACCACGCACAGGCAGAAGGCCACAATGCAGATGATCGCAACGATGTTGCTGAGGACCTTGCCGACTTTGGCCAGGGATTGAATGGTGTTCAGTTCTTTCATATAGATTCTCCTTTTGAATGGATTTCAATCATACAGCATCCATTCGGTTACATATGCTATCATAGTGGGAAACACCCATGCTGTCAAGAATTTGGCCGCATCTTTCCATCCGATTGAGAAACCGACTCCGGTGTGGTATACTGATCCCATCAACAGAAGATGGAGGGAAACATGGAAAAAGAGACATTCACAGTGCAGCTGGCTTTGGTAGACGCGCTGCCGGTGCTGTTTTTCGGGATCGCGGCGGTGGCGCTGGGGCTGAAGCTCCGCAGCGTGCTGTTTTTCATCGGTGCGCTGATCTGTCTCATGGCGGGAGCGGGAAAAGTCCTCTGGAAGCTGCTGATTGCTTTGAAAGACAAAGACGTGCCCTTTTTGGGGGCGCAGCTGCGGTATCTGATGCCGCTGGGCTTTCTGATGATGCTCCTCGGGGCAGTGCTCTCTGACCGCACACAGCTGAAAACGCTGCTGCAGGCCGCGGTGCAGATGCCGTCGGCGCTGTTTTTCATTCTCGGGATCCTGGGCCTCATCGGCATGATCCTCTGCGCAAAGAAATTCGACCGCCGCGACATCAAAGGCAACTGGATCGAGCAGATCATCAACGCCTTTGCCCAAGGCTGCGTACTGCTGGGCGTCCTGTTTCTCTAAGAATAATCATCCACCCGCCAAGCGGGTGGTTTTTCTTATGCGGGCATAGCCCTCTGTTCCTCGCGGACACGTAGAACGTGTAATACG
>CADCQK010000158.1 GCA_902803575.1 Oscillospiraceae bacterium | reverse complement strand
GTCGGCGTTCACATGGCGCACCATGAGGCCGATATCGTCCAGATGCGCCGTGACGGCGACGGGTTCTCCGCCCTCGCCGAGCCGGGCAATGACGCCGCCCTTGTGCACGAGATCGTATTGTATGCCCCATTCGTCCAGCAGATCGGTGACCACCTTCTGCACCGCCTCATACTGGCCGGTGGTGCTGTCGGCCTGAAGGAGCCGCTCAAACAGGCTGAGACAGCCTTTTGCATCAAATTCCATGGTTTCTTCTCCTTTGTTCTGACTGAATAATGCCATTGTACCACTTGGAGAGGAAAATGAAAAGGAGGGATTCTCCCATGGCAGCAGATACCCCGCTGCAGCTGCAAAACCAGATCCTCTACTCCGTCTATGTGCGAAATCACACGCCGGAGGGCACCTTCCGCGCCGTGATCCCGGACTTAAAGCGCATCCGCGCCCTGGGAACGGACATCGTCTGGCTTCTGCCGATCCACCCCATCGGCGTAAAAAACAAAAAAGGCAGTCTCGGCTGTCCCTATGCCATCCGGGATTACCGCAGCGTAAATCCGGCCTACGGCACGATGGAGGATCTCCGCGCTCTGGTGGACGCGATCCACGAAAACGGCATGCGCTGCATCATCGACGTGGTCTACAACCACACGTCGCCGGACTCTGTGCTCTTTGAGACCCACCCCGCGTGGTTCTACCGCCGCCCCGACGGCACCGTCGGCAACCGGGTCGGGGACTGGACGGATGTGATTGATTTAGATTATGTAAACCGAGAGCTTTGGGCGTATCAGATCGAAACGCTCTGTCAATGGGCGGAGATCGTCGACGGCTTCCGCTGCGACGTGGCGTCCTTCGTGCCGCTGGAATTCTGGAAGGCGGCACGCGCCGCAGTGGAAAAAATACGCCCCGGGGCGATCTGGCTGGCAGAGAGCGTGCACCGCTCCTTCGGCGCATGGGCCCGGCGGGAGGGCATGTACGCCGCCACGGATCCGGAGCTCTTCGACGCCTTTGACATGGAGTATGAATACGACGTCTGGGAGGCCTTTGAAGACTATCTCGCAGGGAAAACCACCCTCTCCCACTGGCTGGATCTGCAGCTGTTTCAGGCGTCGGTCTATCCCGCAAACGCCTGCAAGCTGCGGTTTCTCGAGAATCACGACCAGCCCCGCATCGCCTCGCGGCTCGCCGGCGCCGCGCTGCGCAGCCACACCGCCCTGCTGTATTTCCGCAAGGGACCGACCCTGCTCTACGCCGGGCAGGAGTGGAGCGAGACGCACCTTCCGAGCCTCTTTGAGCGGGAGCCGATCTCCCGCACCGGCGAGGATCTGACGCCCCTGCTGAAATCCCTCGCCGCCATCAAAAAGCAGCTGGGCCCCGACGACGCCCTCGAAGCCCAGGCCGACAATGACCGCCATGTCGCCGTGCTCCGCAGGACCAATGCCGACGGAAAAAAGCTGGGCGTCTTCCCGCTGAAGGGCACCCCCTGCAGTGTGGAGGTCGATTGGCCGGACGGAAATTATGTCAACCAAATTGACGGCACAGTCGTTCCCATCCGAAACGGCAGGCTTGAAACCGACGGCAGACCGGTGATCTTATTCGCATAAAGCTTCCTCCCCGACCATTGGTCAGGGAGGTATTTTTATAAACGAAAAACCCTCGAAGGCAAACGCCTTCGAGGGAGAAATGGACGAAATTTGATTTCGGCAAAGGGTGATTCAGCAGGATCTCATCCGCCGGTTCCTTCTTGTGAGAGGATCAATAGCCCCTGTAGCGGAAGGTGTTCATCGACCACTTGCCGTTGTCGCCTTCTGCGGAATAGGTCAGGGTCTGCTCGTCGAGATCGAGCATTTCAAAATAGCCCGGCCACAGCGCGGCGAAGGTCTCATCGTTCGCGGCGTAGGCAGGATGCGGATGATCCTGCGAATAGTTGGAGACATACTGGAATCTGTCCTTCGAATAGCCGCCCTCAGCATTGCGCTGGGCGTCGGTCATCAGGAACGTCGCAAGCTTGCCGTCGCTCTGCATCACCCAGGTGGGATCAATGTGATAGTCATGGCCGTT
>CADCQK010000157.1 GCA_902803575.1 Oscillospiraceae bacterium | reverse complement strand
CTCGGCGTTGCCCTCCACCTTCGGCAGAACCTGAATGGCCACACTTGCGTTCATGGCTGTTCCTCCTTCGTGCAAATTCGGTATGGCCGCATTATACCAGATTCCGCCCACCGGGAAAAGCCCAAAGTGACAGAAAACCCCAAAAATTCCGCGGCGCCAATCCACACAGATTCTGTTGGTTGACAAGTGTCTCATTTGGGATATAATAATGTGCAATCGAAAAATTATTTCGGAGGTTTTTTCCATGAGCGACGAATTCAACGAAGTACAAAACGAAGTCCCGGAAGACTGCACCCACGACTGCAGCACCTGCGGTTCTGACTGCGCCAGCCGCAACGCCCCGGAGAGCTTTCTCCAGAGCCTGCGTCCCGGTGCCCGGGTGGACAAGGTCATCGCCGTTGTCTCCGGCAAGGGCGGCGTGGGCAAGAGCCTGGTGACCAGTCTGCTGGCCTGCGAGATGCAGCGCCGCGGACATCAGGCCGCCATTCTGGACGCGGACATCACCGGTCCCTCCATCCCCCAGGCCTTCGGCATCCACGGCGGCGCCATGGGCGGCGAGGATTTCCTCTATGCCAACCGCAGCCGCACCGGCATCGAGATGATGAGCATCAATCTGCTGCTGCCCAACGAGACCGATCCCGTGGTCTGGCGCGGCCCGGTCATTGCCGGCACCGTGACCCAGTTCTGGACGGACGTGCTGTGGGAGGACGTGGAATACATGTTCGTGGACATGCCTCCCGGAACCGGCGACGTGCCGCTGACGGTGTTCCAGTCTCTGCCCGTGGACGGCATCGTGGTAGTCACCTCTCCCCAGGAGCTGGTGAGCATGATCGTCTCCAAGGCCGTGAACATGGCTAATATGATGAACATCCCGGTCCTCGGCATCGTGGAGAATATGAGCTACTACGAGTGCCCCGACTGCGGCAAGAAGCACGCCATCTTCGGTGACAGCCACATCGAGAAGATCGCCCTGGAGAACAACATCCAGACCGTGGCGCGGCTGCCCATCGACCCGGTCATCGCCGAGAGCGTGGACCACGGCCGCATCGAGACCATCGACGCCCCCTGGCTCTCCGAGCTGGCCGACAAGATCGAGAACAAGTAAACAAAAAAAGGAACTCGCCTCCCGAATCGGGGGGGGCGAGTTTTTTTATTCTCCAAACAGCATCTCCGCCATGGAGCCGATGGCGCCGATGGCCTTTTCGAGGACCTCGTCGCCGGTCTCGGTCTTGCCGTGTTCCACCCAGGTGGTCAGAATACCCACCATGCCGGAGGTAATGATGGAGACGAAGTAATCATACTGGGCCTCGTCCTCCTGCAGCCCCTGCAGCAGGGGATGATCCGCCGCTGTTCTGCGAAAGCTGGAATAGAGAATGTCCGTCCGCCGGATCTGCACCAGCGCTTCAAGAATGCCGCTGTTTTCGGACCAGTAGCGGAACACCGCCACCGGCACGTTGCCGCCCCGGTCAAAGGCTGCCTGGAATCCCTGGTCGCACAGCAGCTCCAGCACGTCCTCCAGCTTATCAAAGCTCCGGTAGAAGGTGCTGCGGCTGACCCCGGAGCGCCGCTGGATGTCCGTGATGGTGATGGCATCGAAGGGCTTCTCCTCCATCAGCGCCAGAACCGCCTCCGTGATCAGCTTTGCGGAGGCTTCGGTGCGTTTGTCGAGCTTGATGTGATACATTTCCCGCTCCTTTGTAGTGTTTGTTGCGATACACTTGTATTGTATCATCCTTTGTGCTAAAATGCAAGCATCAACGATAAAGGAGCGATCCCTATGCATGAAAACGTAATTTTCTTCTGGTCGGGCACCGGCAACTGCCTGGATATGGCGAAAAACATCGCCAAGGCCATGGGCGGCGCGGACCTTGTCTCCCTTCGTAAAAAGCCCGAAGTGACCGATGTGCGCGGTGCCAAGCGGGTGGGCTTCGTGTTCCCATGTCACGGCGGCGGCGCTCCGGTGGACTTTCTGGAGCATGCCAAGCTGCTGCAGGTGAGCCCGGAGAGCTATGTCTTCGGCATCAGCCAGAGCGCCAGCTATCCCGGCATCGGTCTGAATGATCTCAACCGCATCATCCCCCTGGATTACTGGAAGGCCGTGACCCACCAGTGCACCTGCATCTGGCTGTTCCCGCACCAGCTGATGGTGCCGCTGATGACCCCGAAGATGGCCCAGAAGCGTTCCGAAAAGCTCTCCAAAAAGATTGCCGCCGACGTCCTCGCCGGAAAGAAGACCGAGAAGGCCGAGCCCTCCCGTTTCTTCCTGAACGCCGCTGAGAACAAGGGCTGGCCCACCATCCTGAAGCTGAAGGCCAAGGGCTTCAAGGTCAGTGACAAGTGCATCGGCTGCGGCCAGTGCGCCAAAATCTGCCCCAGAGAGAACATCGAGATCCGCGGCGGCAAGGCCCACATCGGCACCAACTGCATCAACTGCCTGGGCTGCCTGCAGTACTGCCCCACCGGCGCCATTTCCCTCGGCAAAGTCACCGACAAGCGGGAGCACTACTACAACAAGAACGTCAGCATCCAGGAGCTCACCTCCGCCGAGCTGGAAGTCCGCTGAACCCCTATTCCAATATGTTTCACGCGCTGCAGAATGTCTGCGGCGCGTGTTTTTGTGTTCAAATTCTAGTTTATCGAGCAGAGTAATTGTTTGTCATTGCGAACCAGTGCGCACACTGGTGTGGCAATCCGTTCTCCTGCGGTACAGAATGATTATTTGCGAAATGTTGGGCGAATTCGTCTTGCCTCAACGTTTTGCGAGTTTCGACTCCGACGCCGGGGGATGCGGATTGCCACGCCAGATGACGTCGGTCACTGGCTCGCAATGACATCCTTTTTTGTGCTTTGCAAAAACCATCTGCCCTACAAACTCCAATTTCTCTTGACATCTCCCCTGTCTTGTGGTATGTTTTGTATAACAAATCATACTTTTTGGAGCTGATGCATATGAAAAAACCGAAAGGAAAGTACGCCTGGAGCGTCACGGTGGGCACCAAAGGGCAGATCGTGATCCCGAAGGAGGCCCGGGAGATTTTCCACATCCAGCCCGGCGACACGCTGCTGCTGTTGGGCGATGATGAGCGGGGCATCGCCATCCCGCCGAAGTCCATGTTCTCGGATCTGATGGGCCACATCTTCCCCAAGGGGAGCACAGAAGCGGAGGAGGAGGAATAAACATGGCCATCCTGGAGGTATCCGGGCTGCGGAAGCAGTACCCGGCCTTTCTGCTGGAGGATGTGACCTTCTCGCTGGAGCGGGGGCGCATCATGGGGCTCATCGGCCGCAACGGCGCCGGCAAGACCACCACGCTGAAGTCCATCTTCAATTTGGTGCACCCGGACGCCGGCAAGATCCGGATCTTCGACCTGCCCATGCCGGCTGAGGAACGGCAGATCAAGCAGCGGATCGGCTACGCCGGCGGCGCGGTGGATTATTACAAGCGGAAAAAGCTGCGGGACATCGTAGACGTGACCCGCAGGTTCTATGAAAACTGGGATGACGACGCCTATCGGAAGTATTCAGACGCCTTCTCTCTGGACGCGGAGAAAACGCCGATGCAGCTGTCTGAGGGCATGCGGGTAAAGTTCAGTCTGACCCTGGCGCTGTCCCACCGGGCGGAGCTGCTGATCCTGGACGAGCCCACCAGCGGTCTCGACCCGGTCTCCAGAGCGGAGCTGCTGGATGCCTTCCTCTTTTTGAAGGAGCAGGGCGTGAGCATCCTGTTTTCCACCCACATCACCACAGATCTGGAAAAGTGCGCGGACGACATCACTTATCTCGCCCGGGGCAGACAGATCGCCTCCAAACCGCTGGACGCCTTTCTGGCAGAGCACGGCGGCGCGTCGCTGGAGGAGATCATGGTGCAATATGAAAAGGAGTCGCTGCATGAAAAACTTGCTGAGTAAAGAGTTCCGGCTGGCGGCCTCGCCTCTGGCCTACTGGTTTCTGCTGGCAGCGCTGATGACCCTGCTGCCGGGGTACCCGATTTTGATGAGCGCGTTTTTCATCTGTTTTGGGGTGTTCCACTCCTTCCAGAACGCCAGAGAGGCCAACGACATTTTGTATTCCGTGCTGCTGCCGGTGCAGAAGCGCGACATTGTAAGAGCCAAGTTCCGCTTCACCTGTCTGATCCAGATGATCGGCTTTCTGCTCTGCGCCATTCTGACGGCAGTGCGGATGACGGCACTGTCCGGGGCGGTCCCCTATGTGGGCAACGCGCTGATGAACGCGAACCCGGTCTATCTTGCCTTTGTGCTTTTGATCTTTTCTGCCTTCAACGTCCTGTTCGTGGGCGGTTTTTTCAAGACCGGCTACAAGATCGGCATCCCCTTTCTGCTCTACAGCATCGCCGCCGCTCTGCTGGTCACCGTTGCGGAGGTCCTCCCCCATCTGCCGGGTCTGACCTTCCTCCACAACCCCGCCGGGGAGCGTATGGGACTGCAGTTCGGCATTCTGATCGCCGCCATGGTGATCTACGCAGCCGTTACACTTCTCGCCTGCCGGCGGGCGGAGCAGAGATTTGAGAAGATCGATCTGTGAGACAAATTAGTAGTTTGTAGGGCAGTTGGATAGAGCGAGGCCTTCCCCTTGAGGGGAAGGTGGCACGGCGGGAAATAGCCGTGACGGATGAGGTGGAAATCTTGTGCTTCTGCCGAAACTTGGCCACCT
>CADCQK010000156.1 GCA_902803575.1 Oscillospiraceae bacterium | reverse complement strand
GTCGAGCGAAGCGAGACTGATGAGGTGGCCAAGTTTCGGCAGAAGCACAAGATTTCCACCTCATCCGTCGCCTTTCCCGCCGTGCCACCTTCCCCTCAAGGGGAAGGCTTCGCTCTATCCAACTGCCCTGCAAACTCCAATCTATCCATCTCTTTCTCCCGTCAGCACCCGCCGGTAGATCTCCAGACTCCGGTCGCTGAAGGCGGTGAAGATGATCTTCCTTTTGCTGCTGTGCTCCGAAAGCCATGCCTCCACGGTCTGCACCGCGATCTCGGCGGCGGGCTCCTTGGGGAAGCCGAAGACCCCGGTGGAGATGGCGCAGAAGGCTACGCTCCCGCAGCCGTTTTCCGCCGCCAGATCCAGACAGGAGCGGTAGCAGGCGGTCAGCAGATCGCAGTGCGCCTGCGTCAGAACCCCGTCCACGATGGGGCCCACGGTGTGCAGCACATATTTGCTTGGCAGATTGTAGGCCGGGGTGATCTTCGCCTGTCCGGTGGGCTCCTCGTGACCCTGGGCCTCCATGAGCTCTGCGCATTTTAAGCGCAGCTGCACCCCGGCGTAGGTGTGGATGCAGTTGTCGATGCAGCTGTGCAGCGGCCGGAAACAGCCCAAAAGCTGCGCATTGGCGGCGTTCACGATGGCGTCGCACTTCAGGGTGGTGATGTCCCCCTGCCAGAGATAGAGGCTTCCCCGCACCGGGGTCAGATCCTCCAGATCCGTGATGCCTCTCTCGGCGTTGACCTCTTTTAAATAGTCATCCTGCACCCGGAGGAAATCCTCCGTCACCGGCAGGGGCGGGCGCACATTCATCAGCGCTCTGAACAGGTCGAACCGATCCGTTCCCGGCAGCTGCACCCGTTTGTACTGGGGCGACTCCTGCAAAAGCGCCTCGATCAGATACTCCAGTCGTTCATTCTGCTCCATGGAACCCACCTGCTTTCAACAGCCGAAATGCCTGCTCCGCCGTGGCTGCGAGATTCTCTGCGGCGTTGTGCGGATCCATGGCCTCGGAGATGGAGACCACCGACCGAAGAATGGTGAAGAAGGCGTCGATGCCGCCCCGGTTGCAGGCAGAGGCGCTCTCGGCCACCGCACCGGAAAAGGCGATCACCAGCCTGCCGTACTTTTTCGCCAGCTTCGCCGCGCCGCTGGGGGCCTTGCCCATGACGGTCTGGGCGTCCAGCCGGCCCTCGCCGGTGACCACCACATCCGCCTGACGGATGGCGTCCTCCAGTCCGGTCTCCTCCAATACGATCTCGATGCCGCTGCGGAGGGTACCGTTGAGAAAGGTACGGAAGGCGAAGCCCAGGCCGCCCGCCGCGCCGCTGCCGGGTTCGTCCGGGTCAGCGGCAGGGAAGACCGTCTTCGCCAGCGCCGCGAAATTCCAGAGCCACTGGTCCATCCACTCCACCGACTCCGATGTGGCGCCCTTCTGCGGGCCGTAGACCGCACTGGCGCCGGTCTCGCCGCAGAGGGGATTGTTCACATCGCAGGCGATCCGGAAGCTGCAATCCTTCAATTCCGGCAGCACATGGTCGACGGTGATCCGCTTCAGATCCCGGAGACCGACGGCGCCCCGTGGGATCTGGTTTCCGTGCTCGTCCAGCAGTCCGAAGCCCAGCGCCTGGAGCATCCCGGCGCCGCCGTCGTTGGTGGCGCTGCCGCCGATGCCGATGAGAAAGCTGCGGCAGCCGGATCCCACGGCGTGGCGGATCACCTCGCCCACCCCGAATGTGGTGGTGACGAGGGGATCTCGCTGTTCGACCGGCACCATGGGGAGTCCCGCCGCGGCGGACATCTCGATGACCGCCAGCTTCCGATCCGGAAGTCTGCCGTAAACGCAGTCCACGGTCTCGCCCACGGGGCCGGTGACGGGGACGGAGACCAGCTCGCCGCCCATGCCCAGGGTCAGTGCCTCCACGGTGCCCTCGCCGCCGTCGGCCAGGGGGCAGACCTTCACCTCCGCCTCCGGGAAGGCCCGGAGCACACCGTTTCGCACCGCTTCCCCCGCCTGGAGGGAGGTGAGACTCCCTTTGAAGGAGTCCAGGGCCGCAACAACTTTCATGAAACTCTCCTTTCTTTTCTTCGAACATACAGGCCGTTTTGGTGCATTTTTCATATTTTAGCACATTACTGGACGGAAAACAATCATCTGGTATGATTATGCGAAAGCAGCTAAGCAAATTGGACATAGTTATCTATTTAACAGCACGATTTCTTGTTGAAATTCCATAAAAAGTATGATAAAGTGAGAAAAAGCCGTTTCAAAAATCGAGGAATACCGTGATCAACAGATTGTTACACGGCGGAAAGGATGTGAAGCAGGAGAGAGAGGAACCCCGGAAATGGATTTTCCATCGACCGCTGCGTGATTACCGGCGCGCCGCGGGAAAAGAGACTTTAGGAGGAACAGAGAAAAATGACTGCATTAATCGCTTCGATTCCGATTCTTTTGGTAATCGTTCTGATGCTGGCCTTCAACTGGCCGGCAAAGCGCGCACTGCCCCTGGGCTGGGTGGCCGCAACAGCGCCAACATCGGCTGCGGCGCCTACTATGGCCACCGCATGGCCGAGGACAACATGATCGGCATCGTGGTCTCCAACACCTATCCCTGCCAGGCTCCCTTCGGCGGCGCTGACCGTCTGATCGGCACCAACCCCATCATCCTGGGCTGCCCCACCACCAACCCCGAGCGTCCCATCGTCATCGACGTCTCCACCAGCGGCGTTGCCATCGGCAAGGTCCAGGCCTATCGCCGTGAGAACAAGCAGATGCCCGAAGGCTGGGCCAACGACTACGACGGCAACCCCACCACCGATCCCAACGTGGCCTACTGCGTCCGTCCCATGGGCGGCCACAAGGGCTACGGTCTGGCCGTGTTCGTCGATATGTTCGGCGGCGTCCTCTCCGACGCTCTGACCAGCCCCGAGATCCCCTTCGTCGAGGATATGCGCCCCGAGGAGACCGGCTTCGCCGTCATCCTGCTGGACATCGCCCACTTCATCGACGTCGACCGCTTCAAAGAGCATTCCAGCCTGTACGCCAAGCTCATCAAGAACAGCCGTACCGCTACCGGCGTGAAGGAGATCTTCATGCCCGGCGAGATCGAGGCCCGTCTGCTGGAGGAGCGCAAGGTTACCGGCGTGGACTTCTCCGACGCGCTGGAAGCTGAGTTGACCGAGCTCGGCAAGAAGTGCGGCGCCATCGCCCCCGACGGCAAGCTGGAGGATCTGCTGGCCTGATCCCAAACCACCTTCTTTGGCCGAACCTGAATCTATACAGGTTCGGCCAAATTTCAGGGTAAGAATTACCCGAAGCTATACTTCTTAAACAGGAGGAAGATTGCATGGCAACCTACAACAAAATCACACCCGAAATTGCCGAGCAGCTGAAGGCCGTGGTCGGTGAAAGACGCTTCGCTGCCGGCGAGGAAGTGGATCCCAATTACAGCCACGACGAGATGCCGATCTACGGCAAGTATTTCCCGGAGGTCACCGTGGACGTGGAGTCCACCGAAGAGGTCTCCAAGATCATGAAGATCTGCAACGACAACAAGATCCCCGTCACCTGCCGCGGCGCCGGCACCGGTCTGGTGGGCGGCTGCGTCCCGCTGGTGGGCGGCGTGGTCCTCTGCACCAAGCGGATGAACAAGATCCTGCACTACGACATGGACAACCTGGTGGTCCGCATCCAGCCCGGCGTCCTGCTGAAGGATCTGGCCGCCGACGCTCTGACCCACGGGCTCATGTATCCGCCTGATCCCGGTGAGAAGACCGCCACCGTGGGCGGC
>CADCQK010000155.1 GCA_902803575.1 Oscillospiraceae bacterium | reverse complement strand
GGTCACCAGCACGCTGTTGTACATGGGATCGGGCAAAATTTCTCTCTTGGGAACGTTACCTCTGCGTGGCACTATACTTCCCTCCTTCATTATAAAATGATTTCACAGGTACTCGAAGACGACAAAGCGTCTCCGCTGCGCCCTGATAACGTTCCGGTGAATGCAGATATTCACAAAGGAACAACAGGGCTTAGGGCCGGATTACTTCTTTCCGGCTTTCGGCTTCTTGGCGCCGTACTTACTGCGAGCCTGCATTCTGCCGGAAACGCCCTGGGTATCCAGAGTACCACGGATGATGTGGTAACGCACACCAGGAAGGTCCTTGACACGGCCGCCGCGGATCATCACGACGCTGTGCTCCTGCAGATTGTGTCCGATGCCCGGAATGTAAGCAGTCACCTCGTAACCATTGGACAGACGCACACGGGCGATCTTACGCAGCGCGGAGTTCGGCTTCTTAGGAGTGGAAGTACGAACGGCGGTGCACACACCACGCTTCTGCGGGGAGCTCAGATCGGTCTCGCGGTTCTTCAGGGTGTTCAGACCCTTCTGCAGTGCGGGAGAAGTGGACTTGTAGGTGGTCTGCTTTCTGCCCTTTCTGACGAGCTGGTTAAATGTCGGCATGTTGTTCCTCCTTTCTTCAGTAATTGAGAAATATTTATTCGGAAGCCAGAAAATGGCATTCCGGATAAATCGTTGAAACGCACAAAAAAGCTTGATGATTCAAGTGTTTTCCATGCTTTTTGCACAGGTTTTTCAAGGTTTTACAAAAAGACCCATGCAAATGTAGATTTTAGCATATTGCACAAGATTCGTCAAGCATTATTATGAAATATTTTTTTAAAAATGATTCACATAATTTCAACGACACTATGATTTCAGCAGTGCCTTTCTCTTTCGCCAGTCCGGGAGATAGCGCTCCACAAGCGCATAAAAGTCCTTGCTGTGGTTCATGTGGCGCAGATGGGCCAGCTCGTGGACGACAACATAGTCGATGGCAGCGTCGGGGTACTGCATCAATCTCCAGCTGAAACAGATATGGCCCTGGCTAGAGCAGCTGCCGAAACGGGTTTTTGCCCCGGTGATCCGGATCTGCGTCGGATAGAGCCCCATACGCTTCGACCAGTACTCTACCTTCCCCGGCAGGATCTCTTTGGCTTTCCGGATGCAGGCTCTCTTCTCCTGCTCCGTGGGCTCCGGGTAGGCCTCTGCCCGGTTTTGCTGGCGGATCTGCGCATTTCGGATCCAGTCGGCGCGTTCCATGAGAAAGCGGTCGATCTCTCTTTTCGCGAGTCTCTTAGGGGCGCGGACGATCACGCTGCCGTCCCGCTTCACCTCGACTCCCAGGGTTTTCCGATCCGAGCGGATCAGGGTATATTCCATGAAATTCCTTTCCCACTTCCCTTTTGATCCAAAATCTGATATTATGGAACCAAAGGAAGTGAATCCAATGAAAATCTGTGTGTTTGCGTCCTCCTGCGAGGTGGGCACGGAAATTTCCAAGGCGGTATACGATCTCGGAAAAAAGCTGGGTACCGAAGGGCACTCTTTGGTCTACGGCGGATACTGCAAGGGCCTCATGGCCGACATCGCCAACGGGTTTCACGACGCGGGGGCGGAGATCGTCGGCGTTGTGCCGGAATGCTTCGACTCCGACGAATTGAATTATCCGTACCTCTCGGAGCTTGTCCGCGTCAAGGATCTCTCCGAACGGAAAGACGAAATGATTCGCCTCTCCGACGCCTTCATCGCCGTCCCCGGCGGCATCGGCACCCTGGATGAGATGTTCAGCCTGCTGGCCCAGAAAGCCTCGAAGCTGCTGGACAAGGAGATCATATTTTATAATGTGAACGGATTCTTCGATCCGCTGCTGGATTTCCTCAAAACCATGGAGCGGGACGGGTATCTCTATACTAAACTGGACACGCTCTATCAGGTGGAGACGCCGGAATCGCTGGGGTTATAAGCTCAGCAGGAGCGGCCCCACTCCAGGAACAGGCTGCCGTTGAACAGCGAATAGATCAGATCATCCAAAAGAGCGGCGTCTGTTCCGGCGCCGGCGCGGATGTAAGTCCTGGCGATGCTGGTGAAGCCCCCTGCCATGAAGTCCGCGGCATAGGCGCGCACCTCCGGCGTCAGGCCGCCGAGGAAGCAGCCGCAGTTCATCAGGGAATCGTAGAGTCCGTCATACAATAAATAAATGATGTCGTTATCCACCAGCACCCTGAGCAGCGCCGCGTTCTCCCGGACATATTCACCGTAATTGACGCACATCTGCCGGAGCGTGCCGCAGGTGTTGCCCTCCTCAGTCTCCGGAGTGTAGCAGTAGTGCTCCATCAGGGTGTAGGTCACCACGTTCTCTTTGGATTCAAACAGACTGTAGAAGGTCTGGCGCGACACCTCCGCCTCCCGGCAGAGCTCGCTGACCGAGATGCTGCTGAAGGGCTTTTCCGCCAACAGCCGGAACATAGCCTCCGACAGCAGCTGCTGGCTCAGCCGCGCAGTCTTATTGCTTCCGCAGTACATAAACGATTCGCTCCTGTTCACAAATTGTTTGCAGATGACCCCTTGACAACTGTCAAGGCGTATGCTATGATTCTACCATAAACTTTACAAATGTCAAGGGTTATCGGTCTCGAAAGAGACCAATCTTTTCACCCTGGCATTAGCACTCAAACTTCATGAGTGCTAAAATGATGAAAGGAGAACCGAATATGGCAGTCTTTCCGATTTATAACATTCTGGTCGTTCCGGATTCCAATGTCTACTTCAAAACCGACTACTATCGAAAGGTCACCGGCAAAAATCCGGTGCAGGGCGAAAAGATCGTCATCATCGTGGCTAAGGAGGATCAGGAGCGCAGCGAGTTTACCAACGACAGCTTCTACCCCATCGGTCTCAGCGGCGTCATCAGTGAGATCAACACCGGCGGCTTCCTGACCATCCGCACCAGCCACCGTGTGAACATCGACGATCTGGCCGTCTATCGGGATCACACAATCGATCTCTCCGTCTCCAAGCGCAGAGAGATCGAGGATCTGGAGCCCGAGGAACTGGCGAAGAAGCTGGAGAATCTCAAGCGCCGCACCATCGAGTTCAGCAAGGATTACCGCTGGGCCAGAGCGGCGAGGCCGTATATCGAGAGCTGGCAGTCCCTCGGTGATGCGGCGGTGATCATGTCCCCCTGGATGCAGAACTCCAACGCCGAACGATATGCAATCCTGGCGGAAGACAGTGTGGCAAAGCGCACCGAAATGCTGGAGCAGATCATCTACGAAAACCTGGAGATGACCAGAATCAATCAGGAGGCCGAGGCCGCCCAGGAGGAGGATCACCAGAAGATCTACCGGGAGAACGCCATCCGCAAGCAGATGGACTATCTCCAGAAGGAGCTGGACGAGCTGCACCCCGAAGAGGTCACCGATCTCCGGAAGCTGGAGATCAAGGTGGAAGAGTCCGGCATGAACGAGACCGCCCGGAAAGAGGCGGACAAGGTTCTCAGCCGGCTGAAGCACGAGGGCAACAACAGCGCGGAGTCGGCGCTTCTGTATGATTATCTGGACTTCCTCACCAGCCTCCCCTGGAAGAAGGAAAAGGCCAAGGACATCGCTCTGGACGAGGCTGCGGAGATCCTGGATGAGGATCACTTTGGCCTGAAAAAGGTCAAGGACCGCATCATCCAGCAGCTGGCGGTCATGAGTCTCAAGCGTCAGCAGTCCGGCAGCATTCTGCTCTTCGTCGGCGCCCCCGGCACCGGCAAGACCAGCATCGGCCAGAGTATCGCAAGAGCGCTCCAGAGAGAGTATGTCCGCGTCAGTCTCGGCGGCGTCCGGGATGAGGCCGATATCCGCGGCCACCGGAGAACCTACATCGGCGCCATGCCCGGCCGCATGATGGATGGCATCCAGAAATCCGGCGTCTCCAACCCGGTCATGGTTCTGGACGAGGTGGATAAGCTCTACGGTTCCTACAACGGCGACCCCGCCAGCGCCCTGCTGGAGGTACTGGATCCGGAGCAGAACAGCACCTTCACCGATCACTATCTGAACGTGCCCTATGACCTGTCCAACGTCATGTTCATCTGCACGGCAAACAGTGTGGATACCATTCCGGAGCCCCTGCTGAACCGCATGGAGGTCATTACCTTCCAGGGCTACACGCCCATCGAAAAGTTTGAGATCGCCAAGCGTCACCTGCTGCCGAAGGCCATGAAAGCAGTCGGCATCAAGGAAGAGCAGCTCTCCATCACCGACGAGGCGCTGGAGCAGATCATCTCCGACTACACCCGAGAAGCCGGCGTCCGCGGACTGAAAAAGCGGATGGACACCCTCTGCCGCACGGCAGCAGTTCAGCTGGTGCGCGGCGAAGGCGAAAGCCTCACTGTGGAGCCGGAGAAGCTCAGAGAGTATCTGGACATGGCGCCGCTGCATCACCGTCAGGTGCCGGAGAAAGCCAAGCCCGGCGTGGTCACCGGCCTTGCATGGACCAGCGTGGGCGGTGAGATCCTTTACATCGAGACCATGCTCACCAAGGGTACCGGCAAGCTGATCATCACCGGTCAGCTGGGCGATGTGATGAAGGAGAGCGCTCAGATCGCTGTCAGTCTGGTAAAGACCTACTTCCCCGACAAGGCGGAGCTCTTTGAGAAGAACGATCTGCACATCCACGTGCCCGACGGCGCCACCCCCAAGGACGGCCCCAGCGCCGGCATCACCCTGACCACCGCCATCGCCTCCCTGGTGACGGACAAGGCGGTCTCCCCTGCCGTGGCCATGACCGGTGAGGTCAGCCTCCGCGGCGGCGTGAATCCCATCGGCGGTCTGCCGGAGAAACTGATGGCTGCCCAGCGCGCCGGCGTCAAAAAGGTCTTTATCCCCGCTGAGAACGAGGAGGATCTCCGCGACGTAGCTGAGGAGGTCAAGAATCAGCTGGAGATCGTTCCGGTGAAGGAGATCCCCGAGGTGCTCAAGGCCCTCGGAATCAAGGTCAAGACCCCCACCCTCCGATCCACCAGAAAAAAGACCGAAACCAAAACCGCATAAAAGTTCAAGGACGCATCCGATCGGGTGCGTCCTTCCATATAAAACCCCGAAGCAGTTTCGCTTCGGGGTTTATGATTATTCGTTGGGTGTTTCGTCCGTCGGAGGCGTCGGTTCCGCAGGCGTTTCAACAGGCACTTCCGGATCTTTGATCGCGGGGATCACAATGGTGTCGTCGCTCATGTCGCGGATGACCTTGGCGGGAGGCTCGATGGTGTCATCCGGATGGATCGGCGGCTCGCCGTGTTCGCAGAAGTAGCGGAAGTCTTCGCCCTCCAGCACCTCATGGATCAGCAGATACTCGGCGATCTTGATCACCAGTTCCCGATGCTCGGTGAGGATCTGGGTGCACTTGGCGTACGCCTCGTCGAAGATGTGTTTCACCTCGGCGTCGATGGTGGCGGCGGTGGCTTCAGAATAGCTCTTGGTGGTGCCGAAGTCACGGCCGATGAAGAGGCTGTGGCTGGAATCATCAAAACTGATGGGGCCCAGCTTCTCGCTCATGCCGTATTTCATGACCATGTCGCGGGCGATGCTGGTTGCCTGCTGGATGTCGCCGCTGGCGCCGGTGGAAATATCGTCCAGGAACAGCTGCTCGGCGATGCGTCCGCCCATGGCGCTGACGATGTTGTCGAACATCTCCCCCCTGGAGGTAAAATCCTCGGCATTCTCAGACTGTCGGTACCAGGTGAAGCCGCCGGCCTGACCGCGGGGGATGATGGTGATATAATGCACAGGATCACAGTGCTCCGAGAAGTGGGCTGCGATGGCGTGACCGGTCTCGTGATAGGCGGTGAGCTTCTTGGCCTTCTCGGTGACCACGCGGCTCTTCTTCTCCGGGCCCATGACCACCTTCAAAATGGCCTCATCGATGTCCGCCTGGGTGATGAAGCGTCTCTGACTGCGGACCGCCAGGATGGCAGCCTCGTTCAGGAGGTTTTCCAGATCGGCGCCGGAGAACCCGGCGGTGCCTCTGGCGATGCTCTTGAGATCCACATCGTCGCCCAGGTGCTTGCCTCTGGCGTGGACACGGAGGATCTCTTCACGTCCCTTCACATCCGGCAGACCCATATAGACTCTCCGGTCAAAGCGGCCCGGACGCAGAAGCGCGTTATCCAGAATGTCTGCACGGTTGGTGGCCGCCATGACGATGACGCCTGCATTGTCCGCAAAGCCGTCCATCTCCACCAGCAGCTGGTTCAGGGTCTGCTCGCGCTCGTCGTGGCCGCCGCCGAGGCCGCTGCCTCTCTGACGACCGACGGCGTCGATCTCATCGATGAAGATCACCGCAGGGGCGACCTTCTTGGCCTGATCGAACAGATCACGGACACGGCTGGCGCCGACGCCCACGTACAGTTCCACGAAATCGGAGCCGGAAATGCTTAGAAACTGCACCCCGGCCTCACCCGCCACGGCTCTGGCCATGAGGGTTTTACCGGTGCCCGGAGGGCCGACGAGCAGTACGCCCTTCGGAATGCGCGCGCCCATCTCGGCGTAGAACTTCGGACGCTTCAGGAAATCAACGATCTCCCGCAGCTCCTCTTTTTCCTCATCCGCACCGGCCACATCGGCAAATGTGGTCTTCTTCTTGGTCTCATCCAAGGTGCGGGCTGCAGCCTTGCCGAACCGGCTCACGCCGCCGGCACCGCCGCCGCCCATGCGGTTCATCATCACATACCAGATCACGATGCACAGTGCGATCATGATCAGATACGGCAGCATGCTCAGCCACCAGGGAGCGGTCCAGCCCTGTCGGTAGTCAAACTCCTCCAGGATACCTGCGTCCTTCTGCTGCTGGATCAGGTCGCCCAAATCCTCCCGGAACCAGTTGGCGCTGGGGAGTTCCTGGGTGATGGTGTCGAGGCCATCCTCGTTCTCCTCCCGCAGCTCCAGCGTCAGGGTGGTCCCCTCCAGGCTGAAGGACTTGACCTCCTCGTTTTTGAACATGTCCTCGATCTCAGAGTAGGTGTAGGACTTGGTCTCCGAGGGTGTCAGCAAATAGAACAGCATCGCAACGAGGATCACGGCCATCAGCAGATAAAAGCCGACGTCGCGGGAGCGGTTCCGCTTGTTGTTGGGTTTCAAATAGCATTCACATCCTTACTTATGGAAAACCGCATAACTGCGGTAACATGCAAAATCAGGCGTCGGCGTAGACCTCCGGTTTCAGGACGCCGACATAGGGCAGGTTGCGGTATTTCTCCGCGTAGTCCAGCCCGTAGCCCACGACGAAAGCGTCGGGGATCTCAAACCCCGAGTATTTGGCGTAGACCGGCGCCTTCCGGCGGGCGGGCTTGTCCATCAGGGTGGCGATGGTAATGGAGGCGGGCTTGCGCACCTCGAGATACTGGGTGAGGTAATGGAGCGTCACGCCGCTGTCGAGAATGTCCTCCACCAGAATGATGTCCCGCCCCTCGATGTTTTGATTCAGGTCTTTGTTGATTTTCACGGCGCCGGTGGTGGAAGTGCCCGCACCGTAAGAGGAGACCGCCATGAAATCCACCGAGCAGGGCAGATCCACATAGCGCATCAGATCCGCCATGAACACGAAGCAGCCTTTCAGCACCCCGACGAAGATCGGCTCCTTTCCCGCAAAATCTTTGCTGATGGCGGCGCCGATCTCGGCGGCGCGGGTCTGCAGCTGTTCTTCCGTCAGCAGGACGCTGGCAATGTCTTCGTGAATGGTCATTTCTCTTTCTCCATTTTCTCAATTTGTACGCAGAGCGTCAGATCACCGGGCTTTGCCTCGCACCGCTCGGCCATGCCGAAGCCGTGGACCGCAACGGGTCCCAGCTCGTCGCGGAGCACCGGTACCAGATCCCGTTTGGAGAGCGGGATCCCCCGCTCCAGCATCAGATCGGTGATTTTTTTGGTGCAGCCCCGGCCCAGCAGACGGATCTGATCCCCCGGCCGTCGGGACGTAAGAGTTAGTTTACCACGAATCGAATCACTTTTAAAGTGGTAAACCGTTAACGTATTATGAATTTCCTGAAAAACACAGGGCCGCCGCACCGTGATATGCAGCCCGAATTGCGGCAGTGACACGGTCATCCCCGGCTGCAGCTCCGTGTCCGGAAGCTGCTCCAGAGCGCGGGCGCCGAAATACAGCATTCCCTGTTCTCTGGTGACGCGGACATCCGGAAGATCCAGCGCCGCCGCCTCGGTTCCCCGGCAGAGATCGTGCAGCGCCTTGATGTGGGTCGCGGCGAGCTTTCCGTCGCAGAGCAGCTGAAACACTCTGGCGCGGATGGGTCTCGGCAGCGTCTCCAGCTTTTTGACGGAGATCCCGTTCTCCGGTTCCTGATCTCTCAGAAAACTTTCCGCCAGGCCGCAGAGGTAGGCGTCATCCTCCCGCAACCGGTCGGCCAGATCGGAGGCGTGTGCCGCAGCGGCAGGGTTTACGCTGGAAAGCGCCGGAATCGCCTCCATACGGATGCGGTTTCTGGCATAGCGGTCGGTGCGATTGGAGCTGTCCTCCACGAATGGGATCTCATGGATCCAGAGCCAGTCTTCGATTTCCCGTCTGGTGATATGGAGCATGGGCCGCAGCAGATCTCCCCGCATCATCGGAATGCCGCTGAGGCCTTTCAGGCCGGTGCCTCTCGCCAGATTCAGCAATTGCGTTTCCAGTTGGTCGTCCGACGTATGGGCAGTCAGGATCCAGCGGCAGTTGGCTGTCTCCGCGGTTTTTTGAAGAAAGGCATAGCGGGCTTCCCGGAGCTGGTTTTCAGAATGGGCTTCCCCTTCCAGGCTGCCGGTAAAACAGGGGATGTTCTTCGAATTGCAGAAATCCAAAACAAATTGCTCGTCCCGATCAGACTCCGCGCCCCGCTGTTTATGATTAAAGTGGGCGCAGAGGACGGTGATCTGCCGTTCTCCTGCCAGCTCCAGCATCCGACAAAGCAGATACATGGAGTCCGCTCCGCCGGAGACCGCGCAAAGCACCCGGTCACCGGCAGAGATGGGATCAATATTCATCTTCATGCCGCTTGTCTGCGGAGACGAAGGTAGTGTACTCCGGCATCCACATGAGCTCTACCGTGCGGGTGTCGCCGTGGCGGTTTTTCAGAATGATGGCCTCGGCGAGGTTGGGATTCTCCGCTTCCTTGTTGTAATACCCGTCTCGATAGAGCGCGATGACGATGTCTGCATCCTGCTCGATGGAGCCGGATTCGCGCAGATCGGAGAGCATAGGGCGCTTGTTGGTGCGGCCCTCGTTGGCACGGTTCAGCTGCGACAGGCAGATGACCGGCACGTTCAGCTCCTTGGCCATGATTTTCAGCATACGGCTCATGTCCGAAACTGCCTGGGTGCGGCTCTCATTGGACCAGCTGTGGCCGCTGCCGGAGGACTGCATCAGCTGCAGGTAGTCGATAACCACCAGGCCCAGATCCGGGATCCGGCGGCACTGGGCGTTCATATCTGCAACGCTCAGGGTGGAATTGTCATCCACGCGGATGTCCGTGGCGCTGAGCTGTCCCGCTGCCGACACAAGACGGTCCCACTCCGGCTGGGAGAGTTTGCCCGTAGCCAGTTTTTTGCCGTCAACCATGGCAGCGCTGGAAAGGAGTCGCTGCACCAGCTCCTCCCGGCTCATCTCCAGAGAGAACAACGCAACGGTCTTGCCGCTGTGCTCACCCACGAAGCGGGCCAGATTCAGCGCCATGCTGGTCTTGCCCTG
>CADCQK010000154.1 GCA_902803575.1 Oscillospiraceae bacterium | reverse complement strand
CTGCACGGGTTTCTGTGGGCGCTTCCACCAGTGTGTTCCATGCGCCGCAGGAGGGGCACTGCCCCATCCATTTGCCGGTTTCGTTGCCGCATTCGGAGCAGTAATAAGTCGTTTTTGCCTTCTTCATAGGTTCCACCCTGTCTGAAAGTATTGCAGATATGCGCTGAGCATCACCAGCGCCAGCTTTTGGTCATAGGAATCGGATTTGAGCTTTTCCAGCTCCTCGGGATTCGAGAGAAAGCCGCACTCCACCAGCACGGCGGGACAGTTCACATTTCGCATCAGATAGATCTCTTCGGAGATCGGCGCGGCTACCCTGCGGTTTTCCGGATCCAGCGTCTTAATCAGCATTTCCTGTATCAGCTTGCCGAGATCCTCACTCAGATCCGTGGCGGCATACAGTGCCTCGGCGCCGTGGGGGCCGGCTGCGGGATAATAGTTTTGATGAATGCTGACGAGTACGGCGTTCTGGATCGAGTTGATCAGTTCCACCCGCTGCTTCTGGTCGGCCGCTTTTTTTGCCGCCAGCGTCTCAGCATCTACGGGATAATCGATCGAGGCACTGTCTCTGGTCATGATAACAGGCACGCCGCAGAGCGTCGCCAGACTGCGCAGCCGAAAAGCGATTTGCAGATTCACATCCGCCTCCAGGGTCCCGTCTGCGGCAACTGCGCCGCCGTCTGCACCGCCGTGGCCCGGATCGATCACCATACAATAAGACGATGGAATGGTTTCCATTGTTTCCGATTTTGGCTCCAGAATCTGCAGACCGATGGCAGCTGCCAGAATGGCCGCTCCGGATATGAACAGCAGTACGCCGATCCGCCGCAAGAGAAATCGAGCTTCCAAAGTGCCTCACCCCCGTACAAATTATGCGGGAGTGCGGCCGGTCTATGTCAGGAGAAATCCACGCTGCCGGTGTCCGTGGGGATCACTGCGGCATAAGTTTTTCCCACCGCAAAGCTCAGCGGCTCACCGGATTCTGTTGTATAGACAAAGGGCGCGTAGGTGTCCGAGCGGCTCCAATGGATCGGGATGCATTTGCCGCCGGTGAAATACCAGCCGCTGCCGCTGCCGACCACATCTGCCTCCAGACGGCCATAATCATCATAAGCGCGCATTTGGGTTTGCAGCACCAGCACATTGGCGAAGGGTACCACTTCCCCGCTCTGCCCGTCGGCATAATCGCCTCCGTATTGGAAGGCGGTGTAGCAGCCTGTGTCGGCATGGTAGGTGAAACTGGTGGTCTTCGAATTGTTAAAAGTTACACAAATTTGTGCTGCCGTGGTAGTTCCCTGATCGGCCGCAGTTTCGGAAAAATGCAGGCTGCTTTGATAATCCGAATTGTGTGTGGTTCGAAAACCGTACTCAGACACCAGCGCCGGAACCTTGTCGCCATTGAAAAACAGCGTGTGTTCCGTCCCGGCAGAGGCACGGCTCATCTCCCGGTAGAAGATCGCTGCCGCCGCGCGGCTGTCCCGGACGCCGTCGATGTGGTCGGCATGCAGCGTCTCCAGATCGCTGTAGGCATCCTCACTGCCGCCGCCGTGGATCACGATGGCGTCATAGCTCAATGCGATGCTGAGATAATAGGGCCGGAGACTCCGGATACTGCCCACGCTTGGGACGTCCTCGATACGGCTGAAGAGCCCCATCATTCTGGTGATGCCGCCCTCGGCAGGGATCTCATAGATCCAGTCAGCTTTGGAAATGCCAACCTGGGGCTGCGCCACGCTGATGTTGTTGATCATCACGGCATAGGGCCGCTGGCTGGAGGTATCGGCGGTCTGCTCCTCACCGGTGAGCGGCGCGGTAAAGGTGGTCTGCTTCGGTTCTTTCCGAAAGATCTGTTCGATGATGGAGGGCTTCTCCTCTGCTGCATCATCACCATAGTGCAGAACAAACTGTCCGCAGGCAGTGCAGCTCAAAATCAGAGCGATCATCAGGATGTACAATAGTAGTTTCTTCAAAATGGGTCTCCTTCCCTGCCGGGCTTTTTCTTTCTATATTCATGATACACGGAGGGACGGCGATTGTCAAATCGGAGAAAGTGTGGTAAAATACATTTTAATCTTTCTTTGGAGATGAATGAACATGTATGAAGAAATTCAGGCTTCCGCCGCTGCTGCCTTGAACGAGCTGCTGGAGCTTGCCAAATTGAAACCCGGTCAGCTTGTGGTCATCGGCTGCTCTTCCAGCGAGATCGTCGGTGAGAAAATCGGTAAAGGTTCCTCCCCGGAGACCGCTGCGGCTGTGGTGCAGACGATCCTGCCCATCCTCAAAGAGCACGATCTTCGTCTGGCTGCCCAGTGCTGTGAGCACTTAAACCGCGCTTTGATCGTGGAGCGGGAGACGGCGGAGCATTTCGGCTACGAGATCGTCAGCGTCATGCCCCAGCCCAAGGCTGGCGGCTCCTTCGCCACGGCGGTGTATCAGTCCATGGAGGATCCGGTGGCGGTGGAGTTTGTGAAGGCGGACGCCGGACTGGACATCGGCAACACCATGATCGGCATGCACCTGAAGCATGTGGCCGTGCCGCTGCGGCTCCAGACCAAGAAGATCGGCGAGGCTGCCGTGAACGCCGCCCGCACCCGCCCGAAGCTCATCGGCGGTGTCCGGGCTCATTATCCGGAGGAGATTCGGTAAGAATCGATGAAGATTACCGAGGTCTTCTGTGAACCGCCGGAGGAGCGGCTTCTTGCTGCGCTCCGGCAACTCAATGTCTCCCATGAAATCCTGCTGGACACGGTCTATTTCAAGCTGTGTCAGGATTCCAAGGCATACCGTGCAATCATCCCTTTCACAGCGCAGAAGGATCGAATTCAGATTGTTTCCTTCTTGGAGGCAGAACGCAGCGCTGCGGCCTGGCTGGAAATCGCACCGCGGTCTCCATCTGTTGAGATTCTGAATGAAGACGAGGCGTTCGCGTTTTCCTGCACTTATATCGGTGAGGACGGTGCAGAGCATGCGCAGCACCGCAGGCAGGTCGCGCCATTTGAAGTCAAAGACGAAGTCAAATGGGCAAAGCGAAAACTCTTCACAGCTCCGGATGATGGCGGAAGTGAGCTTTTCACCTGCGGTGCAGTGAAGCAGCTGGTCAAAGATGCTAATATCACCGGCTGTGGTTTTCTAACCGTTTTTAACCGAAAAACTGGCATGCCCTGCAAAGATACGTTTCAGCTGACTGCACGGACTGAGATCCCAATGAAAAGCATATCGCTGGGGCGTGGAGAGACGGAGCAGCTTTGCCCGCTCTGCGGGAAAAAGCAGTATGTATTGGAAAACACATATCAGCTTCACTTGGTTCAGCATCTGCTGCCGACCACGGTAGACATCATCCGCACCCCCGCAGTTTTTCATGACGGGCAGGCTGAAGCGGTCACTTTGATTTCGCAGAGATTCTATCAGACGTTGAAGGGGGCCGGCCTTTGCTATGGACTGGATTTCACGCCCGCAATCCTGGAATCACAAACATAAAGGAAGGTCTGCTGTTGAATGACAGCAGACCCGATTTTATTTTGCGTTTTCTGCGAACGTGTTATCCACCAGCTTGCTGAAGTCCGCCCACGCGCTGTGCTCCAGCTCACCGGCGGTCTCCATGACCGTCTCCAGTCGCTCCAGTGCGCTCTGCTCCATGACCGGCGTGGTCTGCCAGGCGTCGATGTCCTTGTAGCGCTGGACTACCGTGGTCAGCGTCGAGATGGAGGTGTCCGGGAACTGGGGCGCGATGGCCTCTGCGGTCTCCTTTGCGTCATGCTCCTGCACCCAGCTGAGGGCTTTGGCAATGGCGTTGGTGAACCGCTGGATCACGTCGGCGTTTGCTTCCATATAAGAAGATGCCGCGAAGTAGGCTGTGTAGGGGATCTCACCGCTCTCAGCGCCGATGCTGGTGAGGATGTGGCCCTGTCCCTGCTGCTCCACCTCGGTGGCGGTGGGCTCAAAGAGCGTCACATAGTCGCCGTTGCCGCCGGTGAAGGCGCCTGCCATCATGTTAAACTGCACGGAGGTGTCCACGGTTGCGTCTTTGCCGGGGATCACGCCGTTCTGACGCATGACGTATTCCAACGTCATCTCCGGTACACCGCCGGCTCTGCCGCCGATGATGGTGCTGCCCTTCAGCTGCTCCCAATGGAAGGGTACATCCTCCCTGCCGACCAGGAAGGAGCCGTCCCGCTTCGTCATCTGGGCGAAAATCACCGGGGCGTCCTCCTTTTCCTGATTCTGCACATAGATGCAGGCCTCCGGTCCGGCGAATCCGATCTGAGCCTCACCGGTGAGAACGCTGGTCATCACTTTATCGGCGCCGCCGCCGTTGACCAGCTCGATGTCCAGCCCCTCATCTTCAAAAAATCCCAGCTCCAAAGCTACGTACTGGGGCGCGTAAAAGACCGAGTGGGTCACCTCACTGACCGTGAGGGACACCGCTTTTTCCGCTTCCTCCTGTGTGCTGCCGCAGGCGGCGCAGGCAAATACCAGCACCGCCGCCAGCAGAATTGCAACGATTCGTTTCATAGTTCCTCCCTTTCAAGTCATGCTTCTCCACCAGCGCTCGGCCGCCTGTACCAGCTGATACATCAGTATCGCCGCGCAGGCCAGAAGCAGCACCGACGCCATGACCAGATCCATATTGAACACCTGTGATCCGTAGACGATCAGATAGCCCAGTCCCGCCTTGGACACCAAAAACTCACCCATGATGACGCCCACCCAGCTGAGTCCCACGTTCACTCTGAGGGTGTTAAACAGTGTGTCGGTGTTGGCCGGGAGCACCAGCTTTCGAAGGGTCTGACCCCTGGTGGCGCTCAGGGTCTGCATCAGGCGCAGCTTTTCGGAATCCACGCTGCAGAATCCGGCGTACATGTTCAGGATCGTGACGAACACGGAGATGGCGATGGTCATGGCGATGATGCTCCCGGTGCCGGCGCCGATCCAGACGATGAAGATCGGGCCCAGGGCGGTCTTCGGCAGGGCGTTCAAAACCACCAGATAGGGATCCAGAATTCTGGATGCCAGTTTGCTCCACCAGAGGCCCACCGCGATCAGGATGCCGGAGAGCGTCCCCAGGGTGAAGCCGATCACCGTTTCATAACAGCTGACGCCAAGATGCCGCAGCAGGTCGCCGGAGTGCCAGAGATTCACCAGTGTCCGGATCACACGCCCGGGGCTGCTGACGATGAAGACATCGACCCAGCCCTTTCGCCCTGCCAGCTCCCAGAGACCCAGCAGCAAGAGAAGCAGCGCGATCCGAAGGATATGCACCGTGATCTGCTCCCGCTTTCTCTGCTGCAAATAGAGTTTTCTTGCGGGAGAGAGCCTCTGCTCAGACATTCACATCCAGCTCCTCCCAAATTTGATTGAACCGCTTCTGAAATGCCGGGCTGCCTCGCCGCTCCATGGGGCCGATCCCATGAAGCTCCGTTAAATCATGCACCGCCCGAACCGTGCCGGGCCGATGGGACAGCACCACGATCCGATCCGACATACTGATGGCCTCGGAGATATCGTGGGTCACCAGAATGGCGGTCTTCCCTTTTTGCCTGATAATGCGGGCGATGTCTGCCGAGACTGCCAGCCGGGTCTGATAGTCCAGCGCGGAAAACGGTTCATCCAGCAGCAGCACCCCGGGCTCCAGGGCCAGAGTGCGGATCAGAGCACAGCGCTGCCGCATGCCTCCGGAGAGCTGACTGGGGGAACTGTCCCGGAAAGCATATAGCGCGTAATCAGACAGGAGTGTTCTTACCATTTCCCGGCGCTCTTTCGTATTGTCGCCGCGCACTTCGGGCCCCAGCAGGACGTTTCTCCAGATGCTGCGCCATTCGAACAGCTGATCCCGCTGGGGCATGAAGCCGATTTTCTCCGTGGGGCCGCGGATGGGGACACCATCCACCCGGACCTCACCCTCGGTGGGATGTTCCAGCCCTGCCAGAATGGACAGCAGTGTGGATTTTCCGCAGCCCGAGGGGCCGACGATGCTCACAAAGCTTCTGTCTTCCACCGAAAAGCACACGTCCCGCAGGGCCTCCACCTCGCCGTCGGGCGACTGGTAGGTCATGGAGATGTGGTCGATCTCAATGTGCAAGCCGATTCCTCCTTTCCAGATGATCAGCGCGCTTCGGGTCATTCTATGGAAAACCGCCTTTAGACGTGAAAACGCCGCAGGCGATTCCACCTGCGGCGTTGGTTGCATGCCGAAAACCACTCGTTAGACGAGTGGTTCAAAAGAGCTTAAGCGGTGAGGAAAACAAAAAACTCCTTTTGCTGTATAAT
>CADCQK010000153.1 GCA_902803575.1 Oscillospiraceae bacterium | reverse complement strand
GCCCCTGTTCACCAACCGCTCCGGCCCCGCGAAGACCGCGGAGCAGGTGGTGCGCGACCTGGAGGTCTCCACCCCCAGCATCCGCACCCCCGTGCGGCAGCTCTCCGGCGGCAATGTGCAGAAGGTCCTGGTGGGCCGCGAGATCGTCTCCGCCCCGAAGGTGCTGCTGACGGCCTACGCGGTCCGCGGCCTGGACATCAACTCCTCTTATACCATCTACGACCTCATCAACCGGCAGAAGGCCCAGGGCGTCGCCGTCATCTACGTGGGCGAGGATCTGGACGTGCTGCTGGAGCTGTCCGACCGGATCCTGGTCCTCTGCGGCGGCAAGGTCAGCGGCATTGTGCCCGGCCGCGGCGCCACCAAGCGGGACGTGGGCATGATGATGACCCGACTGGGAGGGAACAAAGCCGATGAATAACAAGACAAAAGAGCCTCTGTTCCATATCGTCAAGCGGGACAACCTCCCCTGGTACCACGCCTGGGGCATCCGCTTCCTCGCCATCGTCCTGTCGCTGGTGCTCTGCGCCCTGGTGACCACCCTGACCACCGGCGAAAACCCCATCAGCGTCTTCGGCACCATCGTCTCCGGCGCCGTGGGCACCAAGCGGAGAGTCTGGATCCTGCTGCAGAATCTGGCCATCCTGCTGGGCATCTCCCTGGCGGTGACCCCCGCGTTCAAGATGCGCTTCTGGAACATCGGCGCCGAGGGTCAGGTGCTGGCGGGCTCCCTTGCCAGCGCGGCCTGCATGATCCTGCTGGGCAACAAGCTGCCCAACGGCGCGCTCATCGCCGTGATCGTTCTCTGCGGCGTTCTGGCCGGCGCCATCTGGGCCGTGATCCCCGCCATCTTCAAGGCCAAGTGGAACACCAACGAGACCCTGTTCACCCTGATGATGAACTATGTGGCGACCCAGCTGGTGGCCTATTACATCATCATCTGGGAGGTCCCCAAGGGCTCCGGCACCGTGGGCATCATCAACGCCTCCACCGAGGCGGGCTGGTTCCCCATGCTGGGCGGAAACCGGTATCTGCTGAACGTGCTGATCATCGCCGCCATGACCATCTTCGTCTACTTCTACCTGAACTACTCCAAGCACGGCTATGAGATCGCCGTGGTGGGCGAGAGCGAGCGCACCGCCCGCTACGTGGGCATCAAGGTGGAGCGGGTCATTATCCGCACCCTGCTGCTCTCCGGCGCCCTGTGCGGTCTGGTGGGCGTTCTGCTGGTGGCGGGCACCAGCCACACCATCACCACCACGCTGGCAGGCGGCCAGGGCTTCACGGCGGTCATGGTCTCGTGGCTGGCCAAGTTCAACCCCATCGCCATGATCTTCACCAGTCTGCTGCTGGTGTTCATGGGCCGCGGCGCCAGCGAAGTCTCCACGGTCTTCGGCCTGAACCAGGCCTTCAGCGACATCCTCACCGGCATCATCATCTTCTTCATCATCGGCTGCGAGTTTTTCCTGCGCTATCGGGTGAGCTTCCGCAAGCGCGAGAAAGCCGAAACTGCACAGAAGGGAGGCGAGCAGCATGTTTGATTTCACCGCGTTTATCCCCCGCGCCATCATGCAGGGCATCCCGCTGCTGTACGGCAGCACCGGCGAGACCATCACCGAGAAGTCCGGCAACCTGAACCTGGGCATCGCGGGCATCATGTACGTGGGCGCCATCAGCGGCGTCATCGGCTCCTTCCTCTATGAGCAGCACACCGCCGCTGCGGACATGAACGCAGTCCTCGCCATCGGCATCCCCATGCTGAGCTGCCTCGTGGGCTCCCTCCTGATGGGCCTCATCTACTGCTTCCTCACCGTCACCCTGAGAGCCAACCAGAACGTCACCGGTCTTGCGCTGACCACCTTCGGCGTGGGCTTCGGCAACTTCTTCGGCGGCTCGCTCATTAAGCTCTCCGGCAGCGACGTGCCCAGCATCGCCCTGAGCGCGACCCACAAGTATTTCGCCGCCAAGCTGCCCTTTGCAGCGAAGCTGGGCTGGTTCGGCAAGATCTTCCTCAACTACGGCTTTCTGGCGTACCTGGCGGTGATCGTCGCCTTCGTCGCGGCCCATGTGCTCAACAAGACCCGCACGGGCCTGCATCTCAGAGCCGTGGGCGAGAATCCCCAGACTGCCGACGCCGCCGGCATCAACGTACAGAAGTATAAGTACCTCGCCACCTGCATCGGCAGCATGATCGCGGGTCTCGGCGGCCTGTACTACGTCATGGACTACGCCGCCGGCGTCTGGTCCAACGACGCCTTCGGCGACCGCGGCTGGCTTGCCATCGCGCTGGTCATCTTCACCCTGTGGAAGCCCAACTGGGGCATCCTGTCCTCCTTCCTCTTCGGCGGACTGTACATTCTCTACATCTTCATCCCCACCGGCACCAACCTTGCCACCAAGGAGCTTTACAAAATGCTGCCCTATGTGGTCACGATCATCGTCCTGGTGATCACCAGCATGCGCAACAAGAGAGAGAATCAGCCCCCTGCAAGCCTCGGCCTGGCCTACTTCCGAGAAGAACGATAGTTTCATCCGACTCCCTGTCATACCCATGGCAGGGAGTTTTTATGTAAACCTCAATAGAAATTCAAATTCCAGTTTATCGGGATGTGATTCCACATTTAAAGGCTTCCCCTTGAGGGGAAGCTGTCGAGCGAAGCGAGACTGATGAGGTGGCCAGGTTTCGGCAGAAGCGCAAGTTTTCCACCTCATCCGTCACGGCTAGTTCCCGCCGTGCCACCTTCCCCTCAAGG
>CADCQK010000152.1 GCA_902803575.1 Oscillospiraceae bacterium | reverse complement strand
TCCGTCAAGCATCTCCTCGCCGCCATCCCCGAGACGGTCAAGTGCATCAGCGTGCTCGACCGCACCAAGGAGCCCGGCGCCATCGGCGAGCCGCTCTATCTGGACGTCTGCTCCGCATTTGCCGAGTCTGACCGCCACGCGAAGATCCTCGGCGGCCGCTACGGTCTGTCCTCCAAGGACGTCACCCCCGCCCAGATGAAGGCTGTTTACGACAACATGCTCGGTGAGCAGAAGAACCACTTCACCATCGGCATCAACGACGACGTGACCTTCACCTCTCTGCCCATCGGTGAGAACATCGTCACCGCCGGCAAGAGCATCATCTCCTGCAAGTTCTGGGGTCTCGGCGCTGACGGCACCGTGGGCGCCAACAAGAACTCCTGCAAGATCATCGGCGACAACACCGACCAGTACGTGCAGGCCTACTTCCAGTATGACGCGAAGAAGTCCGGCGGCATCACCCGCAGCCACCTGCGTTTCGGCCACGAGCCCATCCGCAGCACCTACTACGTCACCATGGCCGACTTCCTGGCCTGCCACAAGCAGAGCTACATGCACAGCTTCGACATGGTCAGCGAGATCAAGCCCGGCGGCACCTTCCTGCTGAACACCCGCTGGAAGGGCGAGGAGCTGGTGAAGAACCTGCCCAACCGCGCAAAGCGTCTGCTGGCCGAGCGGAACATCAAGTTCTACACCATTGACGCCACCGACATCGCCGAGCAGATCGGTCTGGGCAACCGCACCAGCACCGTGCTCCAGGCCGCATTCTTCAAGCTCTCCGGCGTTCTGCCCATCGACGAGGCCGAGCAGCACATGAAGGACGCTGCCGTGAAGAGCTTCTCCAAGAAGGGCGAGAAGGTCGTGCAGATGAACTTCCAGGCCATCGAGCAGGGCCTCACCGCCATGGTGGAGATCCCCGTGGATCCCGCCTGGAAGGATCTCGAGGATGAGGTTCAGGTGGTGGACGAAAGCCTGCCCGAGTACGTCAAGACCATCCTGATCCCCGCCAACGCCGCCAAGGGCGACGACATCCCCGTCAGCGCCTATGTGAAGTATGACGACGGCGTCATGCCCACCGCCACCGCCAAGTATGAGAAGCGCGGCGTGGCCGACAACGTGCCCGTCTGGAACATCGACAAGTGCATCGGCTGCAACAAGTGCTCCCTGGTCTGCCCCCACGCCGCCATCCGTCCCTTCCTCTTCACCGAAGAGGAGGCCGCCGCGGCTCCCTGCGCCACCAAGGAGGCCAAGGGCAAAGGCTTCGAGGGTCTGCGCTTCCGCATCCAGGTGGACGTCATGGACTGCCAGGGCTGCCGCTCCTGCGCCAACGTCTGCCCGGTGGGCGCCCTCGATATGGCCCACCTGGACGACCAGGTGGACGAACAGAAGAACTGGGATTACTGCCTGGCCGAGCTCTCCGAGAAGCCCAATCCCATGAACCGCTTCAGCTCCAAGGGCAGCCAGTACGAGCAGCCCCTGTACGAGTTCTCCGGCGCCTGCCCCGGCTGCGGCGAGACACCTTACATCAAGCTCCTCACTCAGCTCTTCGGTGATCGGATGTATGTGGCCAACGCCACCGGCTGCACCCAGGCTGTGGGCTTCTTCGCTCCCGCCTTCCCCCAGGCTGTCACCAAGCGCGGCTTCGGCCCGGCCTTCTCCAACTCCCTGTTTGAGAACAACGCCGAGTTCGCTCTGGGCATGCGTCTGAGCATGGATCAGCTCCGTGGTCAGCTGACCGATCACGCCAAGGCCGCCATCGAAGAGACTTCCGACGCCGATCTGAAGGCTGCTCTGGAAGCCTGGCTGGCCGAGGGCAACGTGGAAGAGAAGACCGTGGAGGTCTCCGACGCGGTCCGCGACGCCCTGGCCAAGTGCGACGAGCACGGCCCCGAGGTGGAGTTCGTCCGCAAGAACACCGACCAGCTGACCCGCAAGGCCATCTGGATGTACGGCGGCGACGGCTGGGCCTACGACATCGGCTTCGGCGGTCTGGATCACGTCCTGGCCTCCGGCGCCAACGTCAACGTCCTGGTGGTCGACACCGAGGTCTACTCCAACACCGGCGGACAGGCCTCCAAGGCCACGCCTGTGGGCGCCAGCGCGCAGTTCGCGGCTGCCGGCAAGGCCACCCCGAAGAAGGATCTGGGTCTGATGCTCAGCACCTACGGGTACATCTACGTGGCCCACGTTGCCCTGGGCGCCAACCCCGAGCACCTGATCAAGTGCCTGAAGGAAGCCGCCGCCTACGAAGGCCCCTCCATCGTCATCGCTTACGCCCCCTGCATCAACCACGGCGTGGTCAAGGGCATGGGCAAGAGCATCGAGGAGGAAAAGCTGGCGGTCGAGTGCGGCTACTGGCCCCTGTTCCGCTACAACCCCGAGCTGGCCAAGGAGGGCAAGAACCCGTTCCTGCTGGACTCCAAGGAGCCCAACGGCAAGCTGCGTGAGTACATGATGGGCGAGAACCGCTTCGCCGGTCTGGTCCGCACCTTCCCGGAGATCGCCGAGAAGCTCTTCGCCGAGGCCGAGACCCAGTGCGCCGAGCGCTACGCCATGTATCAGAAGAAGGCCAACGAGACGGTGTGATTCCGCTCTATGGCTGAAACCCAATAAACCGATCTCCCCGGTGCTGCGGTACCGGGGAGATTTTTATAAAAGCGGATGGTAAATTGGGAGTTTAACGCTCGTTCTTTGTAGGGCGGGGACCTGTGCCCCGCCGCGT
>CADCQK010000151.1 GCA_902803575.1 Oscillospiraceae bacterium | reverse complement strand
CTCTCCGGCCCGGTGGTGTTCCTGATGGTCTGCACCTCGGTTTTGAACACCCGCACCATCGAGGAGGAGGGCGGCAGCAGCCGTCGGGTCTTCCTCTGGTACTTTCTTTTGAGTATGCTGGCAGCGCTGCTGGCGGTTTTCGCCTGCGGAGCCTTTTCCCGGGCGCCGCTGCTGCTGGAAGGCACCCTGGATATCGACATCTCGGAGATCTGGCAGGCCCTGCTGCTGGTCATGCCCAAGGACGTGTTCTCTCCCCTGATGGAGTCCAACACCCCGCAGATCCTGCTGCTGGCCTTCCTGCTGGGCGGCGGCATCACCGCAGTCGGCGCAAGAGCCGGCGGGCTGGATCGTCTGATCCGGCAGGGGGACGCGGTGGGCCTTCTGATGACCGAAAATGTCAGCCGTCTGGTGCCCGCCTTTGCCGCCATTTTGCTCTGCATGGAGGTCATCAGCGGCAGTCTGCTGACCTTCGGCGGACTTTGGTATGTGCTGATCCTGGCGGTGCTGGTCTCCGCGCTGCTGATCGTGGGCATCGCTTTTTATGTCTCAAGGCGCAAGGGCGTGAAGCTCAAGGTGCTTTTGAAAAAGCTCTGGCCCGCCTTCACCACCGCGGTGCGCACCGGCAGTCTGGACGCCGGATACGGCAAGATGGAGCAGGACACCATTTCGAAGCTGGGGATCGAGCGGCATTTCGCCACGGTGAGTCTCCCCTACGGTCTGGTGCTGCTGATGCCCGTCAACGTCATCGGAACGCTGATGTTCACGTTGTATGCCGCCATCCGGTACGAGGTACCCATATCCGCCGGCTGGCTGCTGGCTGCCATGGTGCTGTCGGTGGTGCTGTTTGTGGCGACGCCGCCGGTGCCGGGGGCCAATCTGCTGGCCTATATCATGATCTTCGCCGAACTGCAGATCCCCTCGACTGCGCTGATCGACGCAATGATCTTCGACATTCTGTTTGGTATTTTCGCATCTGCGGCCAACCAGAGCCTGCTGCAGATGGAACTGATCCTCCAGGCGGACCGGCTGGGTCTGCTGGATCGGGAATTGTTGAGCAAAGAGCCTTGAAATCGGCCTGTCTCCGGTGTTCGGGACAGGCGTATCGGAAGGAGAACGCATATGGAACATATTCGTGTGGAGCTGACCGGCCGCATCGACTCCGGCAACGCGGCTCAGGTGGAAGAGACCATCAAGGCGCAGATCCCCCAGACTGGCGCCGCTGTGGTTCTGGATGCGGCAAAGCTGGAGTATATCTCCTCTGCCGGACTGCGCGTGATCCTGCGGCTGAAGAAAAGCCATCAGGATCTGAAGATCATCAACGTGAACTCCGACGTCTACGAGATCCTGGAGATGACCGGCTTCACCGAGCTGATGCCGGTGGAGAAGGCTTACCGCGTGGTGAGCATCGAGGGCTGCGAGGAGATCGGCCGCGGCGCCAACGGCACCCTCTACCGCATCGACCAGGACAACGTGGTGAAGGTCTACAACAACGCCGACGCCCTTTCCGAGATCCAGCATGAGCGCGAGGTTGCGAAGCTGGCGCTGATCCTGGGCGTCCCCACCGCCATCTCCTACGATGTGGTGAAGGTGGGCGACAGCTACGGCTCGGTGTTCGAGCTGTTAAACGCCCGCTCCTTCTCCAAGATCCTCGCCACAGAGCCGGAGAAGCTGGACTGGTGCGTGCAGGAATACGTGAAGATGCTCAAGATCATCCACGGCACCGAAGTCCCCGCTGGGAAGCTGCCGGATATGCGCGAGACCGTCATCGGCTGGGCGCAGTTCATGCAGGCGCATCTGCCGGAGGAGGCCGCGAAGAAGCTGCTGGCTCTGGTGGAGGCCGTGCCCCAGGATGACCACATGATCCACGGCGACTACCACACCAAGAATCTGGAGCTGCAGAACGACGAGGTGCTGCTCATCGACATGGACACCCTGGCCGTGGGCAACCCGGTGTTTGAGCTGGCCAGCATGTACAATGCCTTCATCGGCTTTTCCGAGTGCGACCACGAGATCATCAAGCGTTTCCAGGGCTTCGATTCTGAGACCGCCCATACCTTCTGGAGAAAGACTCTCGCCGCCTATCTGGGCACCACCTGCGAGGCGAAGCTCAATGAGGTGGAGAACAAGGCCCGGATCGTGGGTTACACCCGCCTGATCCGCCGCTCCATCCGCAGAAAGGGTCTGGAAGACCCCAAGCGCCGCCAGGAAATCGAGCACTGGAAAGCGGAGCTGCTGGAGCTGCTGGAGCAGACGGACACCCTGACCTTCTCCCCCAACGAGCTGGTGATCGAGGCCGTTCCCGAAAATCTGCCGGACGTGCAGGCCTTCGTGGACGAGCATCTGGAGGAGGCCAGCTGCCCCATGAAGGCTCAGATGCAGATCGGCGTGGCGGTAGAGGAGATCTTCATCAACATCGCAAGCTACGCCTACGCTCCGGAAAAGGGCAACACCACCGTCCGGGTGGAGGTGTCTCAGGAGCCGGTGAGCGTGACCATCACCTTCGTGGATCACGGTACCCCCTACGATCCCCTGTCCAAGCAGGATCCCGACGTGACCCTCGACGCGGAGCATCGGGAGATCGGTGGACTCGGCATCTTCATGACCAAGCAGTTGATGGATGACGTGGCCTATGAATATCAGGACGGCAAGAATATCCTGACGCTGAAAAAGAATCTGTGATCATGAAAGACTTTAAGAGGATCCACGTCACCACCGGGGACATGATGCACGTCCACGGGGCTTTCGGAGAAAAGGTGGACTATGCCGTGCGGCTGACGGTGCGGCTCACAGACGAGATCGACGGCGGTCTGCTCCGCGCAGCGCTGGAAAAAACACAGCAGCGGTATCCCTATTTCTCCAGAAGGCTGCGGGCAGCGGAGGATGGCTTTTATTATGAAGAAAACGACCGTCCCATCGCGCTGCTGCACATGGACGATCGCACTCAGCTCTGCAGCGAGGAGACCCATTTCCACCCCTGGGCCGTGGCCTGGTTCGAGGATCGGATCCATCTGGATTTCTTCCACGGCATCACCGACGGTACCGGGATGTATCGGGTGCTGGCCACCCTTTTGGGGTATTACTGCCAGGCGCGGTACGGAACGGAAATGGATCCCGGGATCCCGACCCTGGAGACGCCGATCTCGGAAGCCGAGACGCTGGATCCCCAGGATACCATCGAGGTCCCGGAGGTGAAGCTTCCGCCGGCGGCGCCCTTTCAGCCGGCCTTCACCCTGGAAACCGACGGCAGGCTGACCCCCTCCGGGCCCACCATCTGGGATCTGGAGATCCCGGAGGCGCCCCTGATCCGATACAGCTCCGACAACGACGCCAGCCCCGGCACGCTGATCTCGCTTTTGATGGCCCACGCCATCGCGGATCTGTACCCGGAGCGCAGCAAGGACATCATCAGCGCTTATGTCATCAACGCCAGGCCCATGCTGGGCGCGGAGCTGACCCACCACAACTGCCTCGGCATGGCGCTGCTGAGCTATGACAGCCGGGTGGAGGCCATGCCCTTCGACCGGCAGTGCACGGTCTATCGCGGCAAGACCTTCATTCAGAGCGACGCCGACCGCGTCAGACGGGACACCGCCATGAACGCCGTGCAGATCCGCGCCGCGGCAGAAAGCCTGAAAACGCTGGAGGAGAAAAAACAGGCCTTCGGGCAGGCCTTCAGCGGCGGCGAGGGATTCGTGAGCTTTCTGGTCAGCTATACCGGCAAGTGGAAGCACCCCAGCGTGGGCGGCTATGTTCGGGAGTTCTGGACGCACCCGCCCAACACCTTCAGTCTCATGGTGGAGATCGCCGCGGTGAACGGGAAGATTTTTCTCTCCATCCAGCAGCGGTTTCGGGAGGACACCGTTCGGGAGAGCTTCCTCCGGCAGCTGGAAAAGCGCGGGATTCCCTATGAATTGAAGCGTGTGATGCCCAGCGACATCGCCCGCATCCCCGAGCCGAAGCTCGAACTCAAATAAAAAAGCTGTCCCACCGATCCTGGTGAGACAGCATTTTTTGTGTTTTCAGATCTGCTGCAGGGCGTCGATGATCCGGTCGATCTCCGGGAGAGATTTCGTGAGCTTCTCCCCTTTCAGCCCTGCCATGAGGATCTCGGGATCCGGCTGCAGCGCGCCGATGACGGCCTCCCGGTGTTCGATGGCGTCCTCCATCAGCTTCTGCTGCTGGGCGTCGGCTTTGTTGATCACCACGAACACCGGCTTTTCGAAAGTCTTTCCCATCTCAGAGATCTTCCCGATCAGCTGGATGGACTCGTAGGACGGATCCGCCACCATCAAAATGGCGTCGGCGAAGCGGTCCACGCCGCGGCCGAAGTGCTCCACACCGGCCTCGGTATCCACGATGACCACTTCCTTCTCCCGCAGCACCAGATGCTCCAGCAGCACCTTCGACAGGGTGCCCATGGCGCAGGCGCAGCCCTCACCGGCGTCGGCGATCTTCCCGATGGCCATGAGCCGCACAGCGCCGTCTCTGGAGACGTAGTCCTCCGGCAGATCCTCCAGATGCCAGCCGCCCTCGAACACGTCCTGGGCGCCGTCGGCATAGATGCCCTTCTTGTGGCCGAAATAGTGGGTGAAGTCCTCCGGGAGATCCAGCCCCAGCTGCCGGTGAAGGCCGAAATTGGATTCGTCAGAGTCAATCACCAGCACCTGATATTCTCTTTTTTCATAAGCTCTGGCCAGCAGCGCGGAGATCGTGCTCTTGCCGCAGCCGCCCTTTCCGCATAAAATCAGCTTCATGTTACTCCTCCTCGAGGCTTTTTCCTGATTATAGCACAGTTTCCGCCGAAATGGAATAGCATTCCCGGCACCGGGCAGGAAGGGTTTTCTCCCCTTCTCTTGACAAGCTCCCAGGGGGGAAATTAAAATAGGATCAGATCATCATAAAAGACAAAGGCGGCAGAAAAAATGCAGGACAAAAAGGTTTTATACATCAACGCCTGCGTGAGGAGCGACTCCCGGACGGATCGCATCGCCAGGGCTTTGCTGGCCCGTCTCGGCGGGATCCCGGAGGAGGTCCGGCTTGCGGAGGCCGGCCTGCAGCCTCTCTCGGAGGAACGGCTCAACCGCCGGACCAGGCTGATCGAGCAGGAAGATTACAGCGATCCGATGTTCGATCCGGCGCGGCAGTTTCAGGCGGCGGATGAGATCGTGGTCGCCGCGCCCTACTGGGATCTCTCCTTCCCCGCGATCCTGAAGCTCTATCTGGAGAACATCTATGTGACCGGCCTGGTGTCGGAATACACCGAGGAAGGCATGCCCCGGGGCCTGTGCCGCGCCAGGAAGCTGTGGTATGTGACCACCGCCGGCGGGCCCTATGTGCCGGATTTCAGCTACGGGTATCTGCGCACGCTGGCGAAGGACTATTTCGGCATCCCGGAAACGGCGCTGATCCACGCGGAGATGCTGGATGTCGAAGGCTTTGATGCCGAGGCACTGGTCGACGCAAAGATCGCGGAGATCCAAAGGCTCTGATCCGATGCACGATACAAAACAGATCACAAAAACCACGCCCTGATCGACAGAGCGTGGTTTCATTGCAAATAGTACACTTTTTCTCCCGCAGGAAACTGTATCGATCCACGGGACACGGCGGCTTACTGCTTTCCCTCTTCCATGCCGGTCTCCAAGCCCGGCTGCAGGGGGCCGTAATAGTAGGAGGCCGTGGCGCCGCCGTCGATGAGGAACGTGGAGCCGGTGATGAACTGGGCCCGCTCGCTCATGAGCAGCTCCGCCACATCGGCGACCTCGTCCGTGGTCCCGGGACGCCCGGCGGGGCATTTGGCGAACATGTTCTTGTAGAAATCGCCGCGGATGCCGTTGAACTCATCCACCGCCAGCGGGGTCACGATGATGCCGGGGGCAATGTCGTTGATGCGTGCGCCGCGCTTGCCCCACTCCACGGCCTCGTACATGACGCGCTTTTCATTGCATCGCTTAGCCAGCTGGTAGGCGTGCAGAGTGTTGACGATATTCTCCGGCTGGAGAATGTCAAGATCCAGCAGCTGCTCCGTCGGCGTCATGGCCAGCGCCCGGTCCTCCTCGGGGGTGAGCTGCTTCATGCGCCACCCGGACTGGCTGGAAATCGTGACGCCCACGCCGCCGGGGGCGATGACCTTGCGCACCTCCTCCAAAAGGATCGCCGTGCCCAGCAGATCGACCTTTAAGATCTGCTCGATGGAGGCCTGAGACGGAGATACGCCCGCCGCGTTCACCAGCATCTTGATGGGGCCGAATTCCTGCGCCTTCTGAACCGCGTTCACGATGGACTCCCGGGAGGCCATGTCCATCTCGATCACCACGGCGTCAAAGCCCGCGTTGGTCAGGGTCGTGAGGGTCTCCTGCGCCTTTTCCGGGCGGCGGGTGGCGATCACGATCTTTTTGCCATAGCCCATTCTTCGCACGATCGCAAGGCCGATCTGCCCCGCGCCGGTTACCAGCAGTACTTCCTTTGTCATGGCATTTTGGCTCCCATCAGACGCTCTTCTTCGCCCAGGCGGCGACCTGCGCTTCGGATCTCGCGGCGTCCGCGCCGTGGATGGCGATGCCCTTACCCACTGTTGCGCCCTTGCAGGACTGCTTGAGGGTCTTTTCGCTGCCGCCCTGGCCGCTGCCCTCGTGGGTCATGACGGCGAACACCTTCTTGCCGGTGAAGTCCAGCCGCTCCAGCTGGGTCAGCACCGCCATGGGATAGGTGCCCCACCAGCAGGGGCCGCAGACGAAGACGTTGTCGTAGGCGCTGATGTCCTCCAGATACTGCTTCAGCTCGGGGCGGGCCTTCTGGCGCAGCTCCTCCTGGGCCTCCTCGGTGCAGGTCATGTAGTCGGCGGAGTATTCCTTCACGGTCTCGATCTGGAACAGATCGCCGCCCACGGCCTTCTGGATGAACTCGGCCACGATCTCGGTGTTGCCCTTCTTGAGTTCCTGGATGCTGCCGTTGACGTAGTTCTGGCCCTTGCGGGAGTAGTAGATGATCAGATTCTTGGACATGGTTTTTCCCTCCATTTATTTGTTCTGTGATCATTATAAAAAAGATTACCCTCTGAATCAATTCATAATTCAGAGGGTAATTGATAAGTTATACTTATTAATCCACGAATTCCTGCACCAGCAGCCGCTCAAACTCCACGACTGCCCTGCCGAGATTTTCCCGCTTGCGGAAGGCACAGAGGTTTCGCGTGATCTGTTCGCCAGCGCGCAGCAGCGGCACGCGCTTCACAGCAGAACCGGAAGCCGTCTCACTGCCGCTGAGATCCACCGGAAGGACGCCCTTGTTGGAGACCACCAGCACGTGGGCCGCCTGCGCCGTTTCGGCAAAGAGAAACTCGCCGCGAAAGCCCACGATGTCCCGGTAGTAGCTGCGCTCGTTTTCCTGCTGCTCCGGGGAGGCGATCAGGATGCAGGGGATGTTTTTCAGATCCCCGATGTCGATGCCGTCCAGACGGGAGAGCGGGTTGCGGGCTGCGATCTCCACACAGCAGCGGCTCTCCGATAGGATGAGATTCACATATTCGTCTGAAAAGGCCCGGCGCTGGTCGTTCAGCACCAGATCCAGCTTCCCCAGCCGCAGGCCGTCGAAGAGATCCTCATGGTTGCCCACGGTCACACGGAGCTCCACCTCCGGATGCTGCTCGGTGAAGGCTGCGATAGCGTGGCTGAACTCCTCTCCGCTGTAGCTGATGAGACAGCCGACGTTCAGCTCCTGCGCTCCGGCTCTGCCCACCCGCAGGGTATCGCGCCGCAATTGCTCCAGATCGGCGGTGATCAGGACGCTGCGCTTATAAAACAGCTCCCCCGCCGGAGTCAGCGTGCTTTTTCGTTTGGCGCGCTCCAGCAGCTTCACGCCAAGCTCCGCCTCCAGCGCCTGGATCTGCTGGGAGATGGCAGACTGGGAGACGTTGCAAACCTCCGCCGCAGCGGTGAAGCTGCCCAGCTCCACCACGGCCTGAAAGTATTCGATTTGTCGCAGCAGCATGGCGATCCTCCTGACGTTTGTGGCGGTTCCGATTTGACAAGAGAAATACCACTCCCCGACTTGCAGAGAGTGGTATTGAAAACAAGGGTAACGATCAGCGCTTGCTGAACTGCGGAGCGCGACGGGCGGCTTTGAGACCGTACTTTTTACGCTCTTTCATTCTCGGGTCGCGGGTCAGAAGACCGGCGGCCTTAAGGGTGGCGCGGTAG